>NZ_DAISHT010000005.1:10260-12109 GCF_036822375.1 Pseudoxanthobacter sp.
GGTCAGAAGATGGAGTCGGGACGGTAGTGCTGGTCCACGTTGTCCTTCGTGATCACCGCCGGGGCGGTGAAGGACACCTTCGGGAAGCCCGCCGGCAGCTCGCCCTTCAGCGCCTGCACGCCGTATTCCACGCCGAGGCGGCCGATCTCGGTCGGATTGTTGAGACCGGTGGCGCCGTACTTGCCTTCCCGGATCATGGCGTAGGCTTCCTTCTGGCCATCGGCGGCCGCAACCAGCAGAACGTCGGTCTTGCCGGCCTGCTCCAGCGCCTTGGCAGCGCCGAGGACCATGGAGTCGTTCTCGCCCAGCACCACGTTCACGTCGGGGTGGGCCGTCAGCAGGTCTTCCATGGCCTTCAGGCCGCCCTCATGGGTCCAGCCGCCCCAGCCCTGCCCGACGATCTCGACTTCGGCGGAACCGTTCTGGCGCAGTTGCGCCTCCACGAGGCCGCGGATGACGCCGAGCCGGCGCTCCTCGCCCACCAGATTGCCCTTGTCGCCGGAGATGAGCGCGATCCTGATCGGCTTGCCCTTGGTCTGGCCCGCCAGCCACTCGCCGACCAGCTTGCCGTTCTGGTCGTTGGAGGACTGCACCAGCGTCACATAATTGGCCTTGGGGTTCAGCGCGCTGTCGATGACCACGACCTTGACGCCGGCCGCGGCCGCAGCATTGACCGCCGGCACCAGACCTTCCGGATCGCGCGGATCGATGACCAGCACATTGATGCCGCGGGCCACCATGTCTTCCACGTCGCCGATCTGCTTGGCCATGTCGTTCTGGCCGTCGGCGGTGGTCACCTCGCAGCCGAGCTTCTTGGCCTCTTCGGTCGCCGCGGAAAGCTGGGCGGCATAGTAGGGCGCGGCCAGCGTGAACATCGACACGCCGACGAGGCAGCCATCGGCGCGCGCTGCGCCGGCGGAAGCGCCGAGGATGGTGGCAGCGAGCAGGCAGCCCTTCACGAGGCTGCGCGAAGACGAACGGATCACGGTCTGAGTCCTCCCGGATTGGACTGGAATTAGGGGTCTGCGCCCCGGGTTTATGTAGCAATAATACCGGCACGCGGCGTACGTCAACGATAATCGACGCTGCAGCGCACAAATTTGCCGCTTTTCCGCCACCTCGCCACCCGGCGATGCTACCATCTTGTGCTTTCACTCCAAAGTCGGTAACAAAACTACCAAACCGCTGAGGAGAGTGGCATGACCCTGTTTGAACCTGCCTGCTGTCTGGTCGATGTGGCGGCCGGACGGCTTGCCGGCGGCACCGGCGCCTACAGGAAGCGTCTGGCCGATCTGGCCGGGCTCTATCTGGACGCGGCGGCCTTTGCCGCCCTTACGGCCACGCGCGGCGATGAAATCGTTTACGACGTCACCGAATTCCGCCCGAGCGAGAACGCCGGCGACATGATCTTCGGCGTCACGCGCATGAGCCCCGGCAAGGTCGGCGACGAATATTTCCTGACGCGCGGTCACATCCACGCCCGCGCCGACCGGCCGGAAATCTATTACGGGCAGGCCGGACAGGGGCTGATGCTGATGGAGTCGCCGGCCGGCGACATCCGCATCGTCGAAATCGGCCCGCAGTCGATCTGCTATGTGCCGCCGCGCTGGATTCACCGCTCGGTCAACACCGGTCCCGGCGATTTCGTCATGGTGTTCGCCTACCCGGCCGATTCCGGGCAGGACTACGGCATCATCGAACGCTCGGGCGGCATGAAGACCCGCATCCTCGATGACGGCGCCGGCGGCTGGACCGCCCGCGACAACGCCGCCTACCGGCCGCGCAGCGGCGCGGAAGTCGCCGCCCTGATGGCCGCCTGACGGCCTTCCCTGCCCCTCCCCGACCTGCT
>NZ_DAISHT010000005.1:12209-18713 GCF_036822375.1 Pseudoxanthobacter sp.
CCCCGACCTGCTTCCCCGACCTGCCCCGCACCGGCCCTTCCGGTGCCCGATTCAGGATCCGCAGCCGTGACCCATCCCTTTGAAACCATTGCCGCTGTCGGCGTCGTGCCGGTGATCGCCATCGAATCGGCGGCCGATGCCGTGCCCCTTGCCGATGCCCTGCTGGAAGGCGGGCTGCCGATTGCCGAAATCACCTTCCGCACGGCCGCCGCCGCCGAGGTGATGGCCGCGCTGAGCGAGGCGCGGCCGGAACTGGTGGTCGGCGCCGGCACCGTGCTCGACACCGCCTCGCTGCAGGCCGCCATCACAAGCGGCGCCCGCTTCGGCCTTGCCCCCGGCTACGATCCGCAGATCGTCGGCGCCGCCGCGGCCGCCGGCCTGCCCTTCGCGCCGGGCGTGATGACGCCAAGCGACCTGTCCCTCGCCACCGCGCAGGGGGTGCGTGTCGCCAAGTTCTTCCCTGCCGGCACCATCGGCGGCCCGAAGGCGCTCGCCTCCATCGCCGCGCCGTTCGCCCATCTCGGCGTGCGCTTCATCCCCACCGGCGGCGTCACCCCGGACAACATGACCGACTGGCTGGCCCTGAAGGCCGTTGTCGCCGTGGGCGGCACCTGGATCGCCAGCACCGCTGACATCCGCGAAGGCCGCTTCGCCGACATCACCCGCAACGCCCGCGCCGCCGTGGAAAAGGCCCGCGCCCTTCTGGAGGCCCGTGGCCGATGACCCCGCCCTTCACCCCGGCCACCCGGCCGACGTTCTATTTCATCGGCGTGACCACGGGCAAAAGCTCGATCATGAAGGTGTTTCCGGCGTGGGCCGCTTATCTGGGCCTCGGCGACGCCGTGATTGCCGGCATGGATTTCCCGATCCATGCCGATCCGGCCGCCTATCGCGCTGCGGTGGAATTCATCAAGAGCGATCCGCTGTCGCTCGGCGCACTGGTGACGACCCACAAGATCGACCTCTTCAAGGCCTGCCACGACCTGTTCGACGAGATCGACCCCCATGCCGCGTTCATGGGCGAGACGAGCTGCCTTTCCAAGCGCAACGGCCGCCTGATCTGCCATGCCAAGGATCCGATCTCGTCGGGTCTGGCGCTCGACGGCTTCATTCCGGCCGGTCATTTCGCGCGCACCGGGGCGGAGCTGTTCTCCATGGGGGCTGGCGGCTCCACCATCGCGCTCACCTGGCACATGATGCAGCCGGGGCGCGCCGGCGACGCGCCCGCGCGCATCGTGGTTTCCAACCGCAGTCAGGAGCGCCTCGACGAGATTGCCCGCATTCATCGCGAACTGAACGCGGCGGTGCCGGTCGATTATGTGCTGGCGCCGCGCCCGGAAGACAACGATGCCGTGGTTGCCGGCCTGAAGCCCGGTTCGGTGGTGATCAACGCCACCGGCCTCGGCAAGGATGCGCCGGGCTCGCCGCTGAGCGATGCGGTGGTGTTTCCCGAGCGCGCCATCGTCTGGGATCTGAACTACCGCGGCGAGCTCATCTTTCTCGATCAGGCCCGCCGGCAGGCGGAAAGCCGCCACCTGCAGATCGAGGATGGCTGGACCTATTTCATTCACGGCTGGACGCAGGTGATCGCCGAGGTGTTCGGCATCGCCATTGCCACGAGCGGTCCGCAGTTCGACGACATCAGCCGCATCGCGGCCGAAGTGACCGGGCGCTGAGGAGGTTTCCATGGGTGCATTCGCCAGTCGGGAAGCGGCCGGGCGCGTTCTGATCACGCCGCGCTCGCTCACGGCCACCGGCCACCCCTCGCTCGACCGGCTGCGGGCCGCCGGCTTCGAGGTTGTCTGCTCCACCCCCGGCCGGCAGCCGGACGAGGCGGAGCTCGCACGGCTGGTGCCGCAGTGCGTCGGCTGGCTGGCCGGGGTGGAGCCGGTCTCGCCCGCCGTCATCCGCGCGTCTGCGCGCCTGCGGGCCATCAGCCGCAACGGCGTCGGCACCGATAACCTGCCGATGGATGTCATCACCGAACGCGGCATCGTGGTGCGCACCGCCGCCGGGGCCAATGCGGCCGGCGTGGCGGAACTGGCCCTCGGCCTCATGTTCGCCTGCCTGCGCCACATCCCGCTCGCCAATGCCGGCATCAAGGCCGGCGGCTGGCCGCGGCTGCGCGGCGGCGAAATTCGCGGCCGCGAAATCGGCCTCGTCGGCTGCGGCGCCATCGGGCAGGAGGTGGCCCGCCTCGTCACCGCCCTCGGCGCCCGGGTCATCGCCTTCGATCCCATGCAGCCGGATTTCGGCCTGCCGGCCGACCGCTTCGGCTATGCCGGCCTGCACACGGTCATCGAGCGGGCGCAGATCCTGACCCTGCACTGCCCGCCGCCCAAAGATGGCCGCGCCCTGATCGGCGAGGCGGAAATCGCGCGCATGCGCCCGGGTGCGTTCGTCGTCAACACCGCCCGCGCCGGCCTTGTCGATGAACCGGCGATGCTGGCCGGGCTCGACAGCGGCCGCATCGGCGCCTACGCCACCGACGTCTTTCCGCAGGAGCCGCCGCGCGCGCTGTCGCTGGCCGGTCACCCGCGCGTCATCGCCACCAGCCACATCGGCGGCTTCACCGACGAGAGCGTGGACCGGGCGACCGACATTGCCGTGACGAACCTGCTGGAAAGTCTGGCAGAGGCCGGCGCCGATGGCCGCTGAGGTGCGCAGCGTCGCCGCTGCCGGCGAGCCGGCGGCCGCGCGCCTTGCCCGCCCGCGGGCGGCCGGTGTCGGCCTGCTCTGGCTGGGGCAGGCCGGCTTCGTGCTCTCCGGCCGGCACCGTCTGGTCATCGATCCCTACCTGTCGGATTCGCTGGCGGAGAAATATCGCGGCACCCCGCGGCCCCATGTGCGCATGATGCCGCCGCCCGTCTCCCCGGCCGGTCTCGGCAGCGTCGATCTGGTGCTGTGCACCCACCAGCACACCGACCACATGGACCCCGGCACCCTGCAGCCGCTGGCCGCCCTCAATCCCGCCCTGCGCTTCGTGGTGCCGCGGGCGGCGCAGGCGGAGGCGCTGAAACGCACCGGCGCCGGGGCCGACCGCCTCATTCTGCTGGATGCCGGCGAAACGGTGACGCCGCTGGAGGGCGTCACCATCACCGCCGCCCGCGCCGCCCACGAGACGCTGGAGCGCGATGCCGCCGGCTGCCACCGTTTTCTCGGCTATCTCGTGGCCATGGACGGCGTGCGTCTCTTCCATTCCGGCGACACGGTTCCCTTCCCCGGACAGGTGGCGGACGTGGCGGCGCTCAGGCCGGATGTCGTGCTGCTGCCCGTCAACGGGCGTTCGGCCGCGCTGGCTGCCGGCGGTGTGCCGGGCAACCTCACCCTCGACGAGGCCGTGGCGCTGGCGCAGGCGGCCGGTGCGCCGGCGATGGTGGCCCATCACTATGGCCTGTTCGATTTCAACACCGCCGATCCCGCCGCCATCGATGCCTGCGCGGCTCAGGTGACCGGGCTGCAGCTGGAGCGGGCCCGCACCGACCGCGACCTTGCGATCCGCCCGCGCGCCTGACGGCCCCGGCGCAACGCGCAGGAATGACGCGCAGGAATGATTTGCCTTTGCCGGCGAGAGCGTGAAAGCATGCAACCATGAACGGCGCCCCGGACGACGGCGTTCCGGGGCGGGTCCGCGGCGGGGCGCCCGCCATCCGCCCGCGGCGGACCCGCAACGGAGACAGCATGACGAACCGAGAGACGAACGGTCCGGTCCGCGGTCCGGCGGAAAATGTGCTGGAGGTGGTGCGCACCCTGCGCGACGGCCTGCGCCGCTCCGACCGCAAGGTGGCCGATGTCGTGCTGGCCGATCCGCGCCGCATCCTCAACGCCACCGTCGCCGAAACGGCGGAAATCGCCGCCGTCAGCCAGCCGACCGTGATCCGCTTCTGCAGCGCCATCGGCTGTCAGGGTTTTCAGGATTTCAAGCTGCGGCTGGCGCAGAGCCTTGCGCTGGGCACGCCGGCCACCCATTCCGTGCTGTCGGGCTCCGATACCCTCGGCGAGATCGTCGGGAAGATCTTCGACTACACCATTACCAGCCTCGACTGGGCCCGCCACCATCTCGACCCCGCCGCGCTGGAAGCCGCCGTCGAGGCGATTCTGGCGGCCGGCCATCTGGAGTTTTTCGGCCACGGCGCTTCCGGCATCGTGGCGGCCGATGCCCAGCAGAAATTTCCGCTGTTCGGCATCTCCTGTGGGGCGCAGACCGATTCGCATCAGCAGATCATGGCCGCCTCGATGATGACCCCGGATCAGGTGGCCATCGTCTTTTCCAACACCGGGCGCACCCGCTCCATCATCGGGGTGGCGCGCACCGCGCGCGAGACCGGGGCAACCGTGATCGGGGTGATGGGCGGCGACGCGCCGCTGGCACGCTATTGCGATATCGTGCTCAAGGTGGAGACGCTCGACAACACCAACATCTACACCCCCACCATCTCGCGCATTGCCGCCCTTGCCGTGGTGGACGTGCTGTCCACCGCCGTGGCGCTGCGGCGCGACGATGCCCACCGCAAGCGCTTCATGCGCATGAAGCAACAGCTGAACGAGCTGCGCTTCGAAAACGAGACCCCCTGAACCCCTGAACCCCTGAACCCGGGCGGACCCGAAACCCGCGTCTGCCCGAAACCCGTTCCGGCCCGCCGCCCCACAGGGCTGCTGCGACAACCCCGCATGACTCTGCCACCGGCGCGCGATTGCCGGCCACGGCGCGAACGGGCAATGTGGCGAGGCAAAATGTCCCGCCCGCCGCGATCTGACGTCGCGGCGCCCGGCCGGCCACACCGAGGTGCTGCCATGTCGACTGCCGTTGCTTCCGAAGCCGCTGCCCGCCCGCTGAATGTCGTCGTGTTCGTCGGCAGCCTGCGCAAGGGCTCCTACAACGCGGCCATCGCGCGCGCCCTGCCGGCGCTGGCGCCGGAAGGGCTGACCTTCACCATTCTGGAAGGTCTGGGCGACCTGCCCCACTACGATGCCGACCTGCAGGCACAGGGCTTTCCGCCCAAGGTGCTGGAACTGGCGCAGGCCGTGAGCGCGGCCGACGCCGTGGCCTTCGTCACGCCGGAATATAACTATTCGATCCCCGGCTTCCTGAAGAATGCCATCGACTGGCTGTCGCGCGTCAGCCCGGCGCCGTTCGCCGGCAAGCCGGCGCTGATCCAGAGCGCCTCCATGGGCGTGCTCGGCGGCGTGCGCGCGCAGTACCACCTGCGCCAGATTCTGGTGTTCCTCGATGCCATTCCGCTCAACAAGCCGGAAGTCATCATCGGCGCGGTTCACAGCAAGATCGATGCTGCGGGCGAGCTGACCGACCAGCCGACGCGCGACTTCATCGCCACGCAGCTGACGAATTTCGCCGCCTTCATCCGCCGCCTGCAGCCCTGACAGGCACCGCGGGCGGGGGCCGGCCGGCATGGAAATCGGACTTTACACCTTCGGCGACCTGCCGGTCGGCACCGGCGGGGGCGAGGCCGCGCGCCGGCGCCTCGGCGAGATCGTGGCGGCGGCGCGGCTGGCCGACGAGGCCGGCCTCGCCGTGTTCGGCGTCGGCGAGCATCACCGGCCGGATTACGCCATATCGGCCCCCTCGGTGGTGCTGGGGGCGCTGGCGGCTGCGACCCGGCGGATCCGCCTGACCACGGCGGTCACCATCCTGTCGTCCGACGATCCGGTGCGGGTGGCCGAGCAGTTCGCGACGCTCGACCTGCTGTCCGGCGGCCGTGCGGAAATCACCGTCGGCCGCGGCGCCTTCATCGAGTCCTTCCCGCTGTTCGGCTACGATCTGAACGACTACGACGCGCTCTATGATGAAAAGCTCGCGCTGTTCCTGAGGCTCGCCGGCGGCGGAGCAACCGACTGGCACGGCCGCTTCCGTCCCGCCCTTGCCGGGGCCACGATATCGCCGCCGGTTCCCGGCGATGACGGCCGCATCTGGATCGGCGCGGGCGGAACGCCCGCCAGCGCCATCCGGGCCGGGCAGGCCGGACTGCCGCTCAATCTCGCCAATATCGGCGGCGAGCCGGCCCGCTTTCAGCCCTTCATCGATCTCTACCGCCGCGCCGGCACCGCTGCCGGACACGACGCCGGCCGCCTGAAAGTTGCCATTTCCGGCCATTGCCATGTGGGCCGCGACAGCCGGAGCGCCCGCGACGCGTTCTTTCCCTATTATGCCCGTTATATCGGCCACAATCTGCCGGCAGGCCGCGACGGCTGGAAAGTGACCCGGCCGGACTTCGACCGCCTCGCCGCACCGCGCGGACCGCTGTTCGTCGGTAGCCCGGCCGAGATCGTCGACAAGATCCTCTACGAGCACAGCCTGTTCCGGCACGACCGCTTCATGGCGCAGATCGATATCGGCGGCCTGCCGTTTGCCGAGGTCGCCGCCGTTATCGGGCGGCTGGCGGGCGAGGTGCTGCCGCAGGTCAACCGGGCGCTCGGTGCCGGCGCCGCGCCTGAGACCTCTCCCGCGCCTGAGATCTGCCGGCCGCCGGCCGGCTGAACGGCCGC
>NZ_DAISHT010000005.1:18813-26534 GCF_036822375.1 Pseudoxanthobacter sp.
CGGCCGCCGGCCGGCTGAACGGCCGCAGCCGCGCCGCCCGGGGCCCGTTCGCCGCAGGACCGGCAAGGGGCGGAAGGACCGGCCGGGGCGGCGCAGCGCGGGCCCGCATCCCGCGCCTTGCCGTCCCGCACCTTGCCGCCCTGCCCTGCAAGGCTCAGTCGAGCGTCACCACCCCGGCGGCAATGTCCGGCCGCACGGGAATGATCTTGCTGGCCACATACCAGTCGGCAATCGCCTCGATCTGGGCGATGTCCTTCGCGGTGACCGCGGTGGTCGGCACCGCGGCGTTGACGCCGATTTCCGGGCCGAGGTCGGCCGGAATCTTCATCGCCTCCGCCCAGATCGCGCCTGCTTCGTCCTTGTGGGCGATGGCCCAGGCATTGTCGGCCTTCACCACGTCGAACACCGTCTGCAGCAGCGGGCGATCCTTCTCCGCAAAGCTGCGGCTCGCCACCAGCACCACCGCATTGTCGGAACCGATGGCGGCGCCATCGGCCAGCACGCGGGCGTCATAGGACTTCTTCGCGATCGCCACGAACGGGTCCCACGTCGCCCACGCCGCGACATGGCCCTGCACGAAGCTCGGGCCGCTGTCGCTGGGGCTGAGATAGACGCGGGTCACGCCGGCCGGGTCGACGCCGTTCTTTTCCAGCGCCCGCATCAGCAGATATTCGCCGGTGCCGCCGCGGTTCACCGCCACGCTCTTGCCGGTCAGGTCCTTCAGGCTTTCAATGCCGGAGTCTTTCTTCACCACGATGCCTTCGGCGGCCGCCGACATCTTCTGATAGGCGAAGATGACGAGCGGCACCCGGGCGGCCAGCGCCGCCACGGCCGAGGTGGAGGAACCGGCGGTGATGTCGATGCTGCCGGCATTCAGCGCCTCGAAGGCGGGGGCCGCGGCGGGGAAGGGGCCGACCCATTCCACGGTGACGTTCTTTTCCGCCAGCGCCTTTTCCAGCGTGCCGCGGGCCTTGGCCAGCGTCAGATCGTTGGGGCCGCGCAGCCAGCCGATGCGCACCGTCTTTTCCGCGGCATCCGCCGCCGCCGGCAGCGCCAGCGGGGCGGCAAGGGTCAGCGCAAGGGCTGCGGCCAGAGTGCGCAGCAGGCTGCGCCGGGAGCGGTAAGAGGTCATTGGTCTTCTCCAGTGGAACGGGCGGAATCCGGCAGGGAAAATAGCGGACGGCTTCGCGTCAGTCGTCCTGATCCACGCCGAGGCGCGCAAGCAGGTCGTGTTCAATGGCCGCCGCGGCGGGATCGGTGCGCAGGCGCGGGCGCGGCAGCCTCACCTGCACCTCGCGCACGAAGCGGCCGCGTTCCAGCACCAGAATGCGGTCGGCCAGCGCCACCGCCTCCCACACATCGTGGGTGACGAGCAGAACCGCCGGCTGGTGTTTCTGCCACAGCGCCGCCACCAGCCGGTGCATCTGCAGCCGCGTCAGCGCATCGAGCGCGGCAAAGGGCTCGTCCAGCAGCAAAAGCTCCGGCGTGCGGATCAGCGCCCGGGCCAGCGCGGCCCGCTGTGCCTCGCCGCCGGAAAGCGTCAGAGGCCAGGCCTGCCGGCGATGGGCAAGACCGACGTCGGCCAGCACCTGTTCGGCCGCCGCGTGCGCATCCGCCCGCTCCACGCCAAGGCAGACATTGTCCACCACCCGCTTCCACGGCATCAGCCGCGGCTCCTGAAACACCACCGCCCGGCGCTGCGGCAGCACCTTGTGCCGCGCCGGGGCCTCATCGAGTCCCGCCAGCACCCGCAGCAGCGTCGACTTGCCGGAGCCGGAGCGCCCGAGCAGGGCCACGAACTCGCCGCGCGCCATCGTCAGGTCGATACCGTCCAGCACCGGCGGACCGCCGAACGCGCGGGTCAGGCCCTGAATATCGACCACGGCCTTCGTTTCCACGGCAGCGCTCATGGCGTCACCGCCGGCCGCCAGCGCAGCAGCTTCGCCTCGATGGCGCGCACCAGACCATCCGTCAGCAGGCCCATCAGCGCATAGACCAGCAGGCAGACGACGATGATGTCGGTCTGCAGGAAGTCCCGCGCATAGGTGATGATGGCGCCGATGCCGCTGGAAGCGTTGATCTGCTCGGCCACCACCAGACTGAGCCAGGCAATGGAAAGCCCGTAGCGCACCCCCACCAGCAGCGCAGGCAGCGCGCCCGGCAACACGATGTGGCGCACGATGCCCAGCGTGCCGAGACCCAGCGTGCGCCCGGCTTCCACCAGCTTGGCATCGATGCCCTGAATGCCGCCGTGCAGCGTCAGATAGATGGGAAAGACCGCACCGAAGGCGACCATGCCGATTTTCGGCACCTCGCCGATGCCGAACCACAGGATGAACAGCGGCAGCAGCCCCAGAAAGGGCAGCGCCTTCAGCATCTGCAGCGGCGGGTCGACCACGAGGTCGCCGAGGCGCGACAGGCCGGCGACCAGCCCGAGCCCGACGCCGGCCACGAGCGCGATGGCAAAACCGGCCACCACCCGCAGGAACGACACGCCGAGCCCCGCCGGCAGCTCGCCGGAAACCGTGAGACGCACGGCAGCCCCCGCAATCTCACGCGGGGAGGCCAGCACCGCGGCCGGCAGCAGCCCGGTGGTGCTGGCAAGCTGCCAGACCAGCAGGATCGCCACGGGTGAGGCGAGGCGCGCAAGCGGCAGAGGCCACCGCCGTGCCGCCCGGCCCGCCGCACCCGGCGCCTTTGCCGCGCCGCCGGCCTCGTCGAGAGCCTGCACATCAGCCATCGATGCGGTTTCCGCTGAGATCGCGGTCGAACAGGGTCGACCATGTATAGGTCCGGGCCGGGGCCTTCGGCGCGGCCGCGGCCTCCGGCCGGCTGAGGTCGAGGCGCGGCAGCACCAGTTCGCCGAAGCGATAAGCCTCCTCCAGCAGCGGCATGCCGGACAGGATGAAGGTTTCCACGCCAACTGCCTGATAGGCCTCCAGCGTGCGGATCACCGTGTCGGGCGAGCCGACGATGGCGGTGCCCGGCCCCGGCCGCACCAGACCGATGCCGGCCCACAGGTTGGGATAGATCTCCAGATCGCGCGGATTTTCCGGCTTCACCCCGCCGTGCAGACGGCTCATGCGCTGCTGGCCGACGGAATCGGTGTTGGAGACGAAGCGCTGGTTGGCGGCAATCGCCGCCTCGTCCATGTGGCCGAACAGATCGGCCGCCGCCTCCCACGCCTTCGCGTCCGTCTCGCGCACAATCACATAAAGGCGGATGCCATAGGAGAGTTCGCGGCCATAATGGGCGGCGCGCGCCCGCACCTGTTCGATCTTGCGGCCCATCTCGTCAGGGGTCTCGCCCCACGAGAGGTAGGTGTCGACATGCCGGGCGGCGACATCGATGGCGGCTTCCGACGAGCCGCCGAACCACAGCGGCGGCGGGGCGATGGTGCTGCCGACCGGCAGGGCGAGGCGGGCGCCGACGGTTTCGAAATAGCGGCCCTTCTGCGTCACCGTCTCGCCGGCCATCAGCCGGTGCCAGACGGTCAGGTATTCGTCGGCCATGAGATAGCGTTCGTCGTGGGGCAGCGTCATGCCATAGGCGCCGAGCATCTTGGCATCGCCCGAGACCACATTGAGCAGGATGCGGCCGTTCGAGAATTCCTGCATCGTCGCCGCCATCTTGGCCAGCAGCGTCGGGGCAATGAGGCCGGGGTGGAAGGCGAGCAGGAACTTCATCCGCTCCGCATAGGGCAGCAGCGCACCGGCCAGCGGCCAGACATCGTGCGCGCCGGTGGCAAACAGCGCCCCCGTATAGCCCAGATGGTCGTAGGCCATCGCCAGCTGCTTGTAATAGCCGAAATCGACGGTGCGCGAGCCCTCCGGCTTCCACGGATAAGGGCCGTCAGGGGCGCACATATACCAGAAAACGTTCATCTCCGGGTCCCTCTCGTCCGGCCCTCAGGCAGGCTGCTGTTCGATGTGCAGGGCGGCGGCAAGGTCGCCGTGGCGGGTCAGCGTGTCGGCCTCGGCCTGCTGTTCGGCATGGATGCGGGCATCGGCCGGCACCACCTGCCAGTCGCGTTCCGCCACCACGCGCGTCCACGCCCGCCGTTCCGTCTCGCTGGCGGCGGGGCCGGCCAGCAGGGCCGCGGCGCGCTCCGGCGCCGCCGTGATGCCGGCGCCCACGCGCGCCAGTCCGGCCGCGAAGGCCGCCAGCGTTGCCGCGGAAAGGCCGCGGTCGCGAACGGTCCAGAACACCGAGCGGTTGGGAATGGTGGTGCCGCAGTGGGTCAGCACCTTCGCCTCGCCGGTCGCCAGTACCTGTTCCAGATGCGGCGCCATCGCCACCCACGCCGCAACCTCGCCGCCGGCCAGCAGCGTGCGCGACAGCGCCGGCGGCAGGTCGCGCCGCTCCACATCGCGCAGGGTCAGGCCGGCCTCGTCCAGGCTCCGCGCCAGAAAATAGGTCAGAAACGAACCGTCGACGAGCGCCACGGCCCGCCCCTTCAGCGCCGCGATGCTGTCCACCGGCCCGTCGCGGGCCACCAGCACCGCGCCGTTCGCCGGCCGCGTGGCCGACGCGGCCGCATAGACCACCTCCTGCCCGGCCGCGGCCGCCAGAATCGGCGGCGTCGAGCCGGTGCCGCCGATATCGACGACCCCCTCCGCCAGCAGCCGCCCGGTATCGCGGCCTTCCGGATAATCGACGAACACATGGTCGAGATCGTCGAACGCGCCGGGCCACAGCGCCGCAAGGCGCAGATGCAGGTTGTTGGGGTGAACGCCGATCCTCAGGACCATGGGCCGGACCTTCCGTGCGGGTTGCGATCTCATTATATAAAAATATATAATGATAATCCCGCAACCGAAATGATGCGGCCGACACAAAGTCGGGGCGGTTACGGGAATTTTTTTGCGGTCGGACGGGCGATCATGAGCACGAACGGGCAGACAGACGACACCGGGCCCAAAGGGCGGCAGCCGAAGATCCGCTGCCGGGCGATCGGCGCGGCAGCGGACCTGATGAAGGCCATGGCCAATCCGGTGCGGCTGTCGATCCTGTGCGTGCTGATCGAGGGCGAGCGTTCGGTGACGGATCTGGAGACCATTCTGGATGTGCACCAGCCGACGCTGTCCCAGCAGCTCGGTGAGCTGCGGGAGGCCGGCATCATCACCGGCCGGCGCGAGGCCCGGGCGGTGGTCTACCGGCTGGCCGAGCCGCGGGTGGCCCAGCTCATCGGCCACCTGCGCATTCTCTATGCAGACCCGGAGGCCTCCGCCATCTGGCGCGGCGCCCTCATCACCGACGACGGCACCGACAGTTCCGGCATGCAATAATCCGGAATCCGGCCGCAACCGGCGCGGCCCAGCCACGCCGCTCAGTGGCGCAGGTTATAGAGTTCCTTGCGCAGCTTTTCCTTCAGGCGGAACATGACAAGATCAATGCTGCGCCCGATGCGCCGTTCATCGCCGCTTTCCCGATCCTGCGAAAGGCTAGAAGGCACCGAGGTTTCGATGGCCGGGAAGGGAAACACGCTGAGCGGCAACTGGCCGTGCCGCCAGAAGCGGCCGAACTCGTCGTCGATCGGCAGCTCAATCGTCTCGATGCTGTTCAGCACGGCCGCCGCGCCGGCCTTGCTGATGAGATAGCACTGCGCCCCGTAGGGGTCGGTCGAAAACCGGATGACCTGCCGGAACTGGCTGAGCATCGCGATAATTCTGGCCGGCTTATACATTTTTGCGAAAAGCCGGATATAATTGTAATTATTCTTTTCGCAAAATTCTATGACTTCTTGAAAATTGAAATTCACATCAAGAATAACATCGTCCTCCATGACCATAATCCAGTCGGAGGTGCCGGACTTTACGAATTCCCTCAGCACCAGATAATGACTCTTGAAGCACCCCACTTCCGCGCGCCCCAGCGTGCGGCCATAGCGGACAATCTGGCGATCGGGGTCGCTGTCCAGACCTTCGACGACCGCGGCATCGTTGACGGCGTCGAAAAACCGCCAGGACGGCCCGGTCATCCGGCTCAGATTTTCTCTGACGGTTCTGCGCCGGTCTTCTTTGGAGATCATGCTGATGACAATAATTTCAAATTCGGATGCCATTTTTAAAACCCAGAAAGTACGCCTGAAAAAGCAGACTGATGTAAAACTGAAAAATAAGTCTCAGACTGAAATGCCCTGAATGTGACCTCGTCACATGCTCCCGGTCATCGGCCGGCCCGGTCCCCCCGCTTTGCCGGGCCGCCCTTATCGGTCGGTCGTATCGTTGACTTTTTGCCGATTCGGTTCAAGGCGCGCCGGGTTCGCGGTTCCGGGCCTGCACCGGTCAGAGGGCGGCCGGGTGCAGGCCGGTGGAGCACGCCGGCCGGCCCGGCCGCCCGCTGTGTCGGGCCGCTGCCGGCGCCGGTGTGACCACCGTCGCCCTTCCGCTGGCCGCCGGGGTGCGGGATAAGGAGGCAGCGGCAGGAGCGCCCCGGTGCCCCTGCCGACGGTCACGCCCGCCCTCCCCCTGTCAGCGCACGGTTCTTTTCCGCATGTCCGAAGGCACCCCGCCCAGCGCGCCATCCGGCGATCTGCTGGTTCACACCCTTGCCATGCCCGCCAACGCCAACCTTGTCGGCGGTATCTTCGGCGGCTGGATTCTGCTGCAGTTCGATCTTGCCGCCGGCATGCTCGGCACCCGCCGTTCGCGCGGGCCGGTGGTGACGGTTGCCGTGGAGAAATTCGCCTTTCTCACGCCGCTGCGCATCGGCGAGGAATTCTCGGTCCACGGGCAGGTCGCGGCCACCGGCTCAAGCTCGATGACGCTGGCGCTGGAGGGCTGGGCAGCCAGTTCGGAGGGCGGCGAGCGCCGCCTTATCGCGCGCGGCACCTTCATTTCGGTCGCCATCGACGCGGAAAACCGCAAACGCCCGCTGCCCGCGGCGTGATGGCGGCCCGGCTCAGCCGGCGTGCTCCAGCCGCACGCCGGCGGCCAGCGTGTTGCTGACGGTGCAAAGCCGCTCGGCTTCGGCAACGAGGGCCTCCCGCTCTGCCGCGCTGATGGTGCCGGTCACGATCAGCCGCAGGCGGACGGCCGCGATGCGCGACGGTTCGCCGGCCGCCTTTTCCCCGCCGACCTCCACGCGGATGCCGTCGATGCGGTCGCCCAGTCCCTGCTGCGCGGCCGCATGGCGCGCACTCAGGGCAAGGCAGCCGGCGAGCGCGGAATAAAGCAGGTCGAGCGGGCTGAAGCCGGCCTCGCTGACGCTCGTCGTCAGTTCCATGCTCCCGCCGGTCGGCGTCGCAACCGAAACCGCCCCGCGCGGCCGGGCGGTGGCAACGGCCCCGGCGGTGCGGGTGCGCAGGGTGACCATGATCAGAGCATCCTTCTCGCGGCGCGTGGCCGCCCGGACCGCGCAGGCATTCATGAGCGCACGATCTTGCATGACCGCACGACCTTGTAAGACCGCACGATCTTGTCGCCCCGCAGCGGGCAATGCAAATGCCGCCGTTTCCGCCGCAGGACAGCGGCGGCGCGGCAGAGGATACGGACCGTCTTTCTGCCGGCGCTGGCCCTGACGATGCAACAGCCGGCCGGACCGGCAATTCCCTCCCCGCCCGTGCGGAGACCGGGACCGCGCGAGGCCGGCCACCGCCTCTGTTCCGCACCGTCCGCCGCCGGGCAGGCGGCCGATCTCCCAGCCCCCGCCGGCTTTGCCGCGCACGATGCGGCGGAAAGCCCCGGCGCCGGCCTGTGGCACCGGCATCGCCACCGCAC
>NZ_DAISHT010000005.1:26634-51015 GCF_036822375.1 Pseudoxanthobacter sp.
CATGCGACGGGAAAAGCCGGGCGCGCCCGCGGCGCGGCTGGTGACCGGCGCGGACACCCGGCCGGCCCTTCCGCACCCTGCCCCGCGCCATGACGGGGAACGCTGCGCCGCGCGAAGCCGGCGATCCGCTCGTCAGCGCCCCCGCTGCCGGTCGCGAACGGGGCTGCGTCCGGCCCCCATGGCCGGCGACCGGACGCGCGCCATTGCGCGGCGCCGGCTTTTCCCGATAATCCGGCCTCCGGGGATGCGGCTGGCTGCAGGAGTGACGACGCTGGGCGGGGATCAGGATTTTGCGCGCCGGCCGTTTCGCGGCAGCCTGTCGGATTCCGACCTGCGGCTGCTGCGGGTGTTCCGCACCGTGGTCGACTGCGGCGGTTTCTCGGCCGCGGAAGTCAGCCTCAACAAGTCGAAATCGGCCATCAGCCTCGATATTTCCAATCTGGAAAGCCGGCTCGGGGCCACGCTCTGCCAGCGCGGCCGGGCGGGCTTTGCCCTGACCGACGAAGGCCAGCTCGTCTATCTGGCCGCTCTCCAGCTTTTCACCGACCTCGACAAGTTCCGCGACCGCGTCAGCGCCGGCATGCGCCATCTGACCGGCAAGGTCGCGGTGCTGCTGCTCGACAATCTGGTGTCGGTGGCGGAAGCACCGCTGGTGGAGGCCTTCGCCGCTTTCGGCCGCCAGCATCCGCGCGTGGAACTGCACGTGGAATCGGTTTCCGCATCCGGCGTCGAACGCGGCATTCTGGAGGGCGATGCCGAGATCGGCATTTCCGTGGTGCCGCGACCGGTGGCGACACTGGAGATGCTGCCGCTTTTCCGCGAAGAGCTGCGGCTCTATTGCGGCGCCGGCCATCCGCTGTTCGCGGCTGCCGGGCCCACAGCGGACGAAATCCTGCGTCACCCGCTGGTGGAACCGTCCACCACCGACGATCCGGCGTTCGTGGCGCTGGTCGGCAGCTTTCCCATCTCAAGCCGCGCCGGCAGCCTCGATACCCGTATTCTGCTGATCCTGAGCGGGCTGCACCTCGGCTTCCTGCCGCCGCATTATGCCGCCCGCTGGGTGGAACGCGGGGCGCTGCGCGAGCTTGCGCCGCAGACGTTCTCTTCCAGCAACATGTTCCATCTGATCCTGAAGAAATCCGCCCGCCAGACGGCCGCCGCGCAGGCGCTGACGAAAAGCCTGCTGCGGGCCTTCCGCGCGGCCGCGCCGGACGGGCTCATTGCCGGCCCGCCCGGCTGAAGGCTCAGGCGCCGAGCGCCTTCCAGCGGTCTTCCACCATGGCCCGGATCTGCAGCGCTTCCTGCCGCCGGTCGGAAAGCTCGTCGCCGCGGGCGTCGGTCAGGGCATATTCCGGCGGGCCGAGTTCGCACATGAAGATGGCGGTGTCGTCGGGTCCGGCGCGGCCGCGCCAGCCGGCCAGCCCCTCGGTCCACCAGTCGAGAAAGGTCGCCACCCATTTGGCATGCTGCGGAAAGCCGATCGGCACCTGCACCTGATTGCGCGAGGCGACGCGCCCCTGAAAACTGTCGCAGCGCGCCAGCACCCGCGAGATCAGCGCCCGGTATTCCGGCCGGATCGGATACAGCATCTCGCGGTTGACGACATAGTGCGAAAGGTCTGCGGCCATGCGCATTTCGGGAATGGCATCGAGCAGCTGCACGGTGGCGAACAGGTCGTTGGTGATGCAGTCGCGGTGGGTCTCGAACTGCAGCGGCATGCCTTCGGCACGCGCCAGCGCCAGCCATTCGCGAATGACCGGGATCATGCCCGCAACCGACAGCGGCATCACCTGCCCGATGACGATCAGGAACGGCGAGCCGATGTCCTTCGCCAGCCGGATCGCCGGGCGCAGGTCGTCGACGGACTGCGGAAAGGCCGTGAGCAGGCCGCCAAGCCCGGTGCGGGCAAATTCCGGCACCGTGGCGCGGGCCTGCTCCAGCGTCATGGCGCCGAGGTCGATCGCCATGCCGTGGTAGCCGTCGGCCTTCACCGCGTCGAAGCGCTCGCTGACCGGGCGTTCGGGCACGCCGGGGCGGCGCCGTTCGGTCGCCCAGAGCGACTGGTAGAACGCAAGCTGCTGCATCGCCGGCCGCCTCAGGCTTCCATCTTCAGGCCGGTCGGATCGTCCGGCGCCGCGGGTGCGGATGGCGAAAGATCGGTGTCGTCGCTGATCCAGATGCGGTCGTCGGGATAGTCCGCCTCGGTGCGCCCGCCGGCGAAGGCCCGCACCACCGCGCTCTGGAAGCCCAGATAGGTCATTTCCTGCGGCTTGCGGCCCTTGTCGGTGAAGATGGTGCGATGCAGCGCCCGCAGCTTGTGGAACGGCACGCCGGGAAAGGCATGGTGGGCGGTGTGATACTGCATCTGCCAGCACGCCCAGCGCATCAGCGCATTGGTGCGGGTGGAGCGGGTGTTGAGGGCGATGTCCTCCACATGCGGCAGCCCCAGATGCTCGATGGTGTTCTGCAACTGGTGCACCACCTTGGTCAGCATCATCGGCGCCAGCCAGTAGGTGACCGCGATCCAGCTGTGGAAGACGACCGACAGCACGGCAATGGCGGCATAACCGGCCAGATGCCAGCGCGCCTCGCGGATCACGTCCGGCTTGCGGCTGTCGGGAATGTAGGTCTCGGAGACGATGCCCAGCGAGAAGCGCACCACCCGGCGGATGCGGCTGTACCAGTAGGTCGGCCCGAGCATCCACAGCAGATAGGAGGTCAGCGAATAGGGCGGACGCTGCAATTCGCCGTCCTTGCCCCGGATGTTGGTGTAGCGATGGTGAGCGAAGTGCTGAATCTGGTCGAAATCGCGCGGATAGATCAGCACGAAGCCGAAGATGCGGCCGAAGATTTCATTGAGCCTTCTGGTGCGGAACACCGTCCAGTGGCTCATCTCGTGCTGACCGGCATAGAGAAAATTGATGAGAATGCCCTGCACGATGAAGGCCGGCACCGCCAGCCATGTGCCCCAGAACCAGGTCAGCAGCGCGCTGGAAACCGCGATGGCGCCGAGGTGGCTGCCAAGCTGCAGAAAACCGGCCAGGTCGGACTTGCCCGAAAGCGCCCGCAACTCCTGCGGCGAAATCATCTCTTTGCGGCCGAAGACCTCGTCCATCGCATTGTCCCTGATTGTGGCAGCGCAAAACGATGCGGCGTCGGGCCTGCCCGGGCGGGGCGGCACATCCGCATGTCGGGCCGAGTATTGCAGGGCAAAAGCGGGCTGGCGTTCCTCAACACCGAAAACTCAGTTGAGCAAATCCACAACCGAACGCCGCCGCACGCCTCAGGCCGCGACCTGCCGCAGATAGAGCATCAGGCCCACCACCGCCGCCATCAGCACCGGCCAGAACCGGGCCGTCAGTGCGGCAAGGCGGGCGCCGTCTTCGTCGGCAGCGGCCACGCGGGCCAGCGCAGGGTCGAAGTTGACATGCATCGGGCAGTCTCCGTTCTTTCGCGCGCCGGGGCAGAACGGCCCCGGCCTCGCCATCCGCCAAGCAGGAATCGGACCAGCCCGCCGCACCCGCCCCCTTTTCCGGCCATTCCCGCCGCACATTCTTGTCTCGTCTTCTTATCTGGTCTTGCTCTTTATCTGGTCTTGCTCCGCGTCACGGCGCCGGCAGCCGGCCGCCGCCTTCGATCAGCGGCCGCAGCCGGGCGATGCCCGCGCCGAGGCCGTCGAGCACGGCGCGCACGCGGGCAACGGTGCGCAGATCCGGATGGGTGAGCACCCAGAGATCGGCCGCCAGAGCGGGTTCGGGCGCGGCGAGGCGGCGCAGCTGCGGCCGCGCATCGCCGACGAAGCACGGCAGATAGCCGATGCCGATGCCGGCCTCCACCGCATCTGCCAGCCCGCTCACGGTGTTGATGCGGCAGGCCACATCCGCCTCGCCCACCCGGCCGGCCAGAAAGCCGGTGACCGGCAGGTCGGCCAGTTCCGCCCCCGGCATCACCCAGCGTGCCGGCGCCGGTGCGCCGTCGCGGCCGTAGAGCGCCCACGCGATGGCCGCCAGCCGGCGGCCGACCAGTGTTTCCGGCGGCATCCGCGTGGCGCGGATGGCAATGTCGGCATCGCGGCGGGACAGGTTGGCCGCCGGGTTGCCGAGCACCACGTCGAACCGCAATTCCGCATGGCGGGCGGCAAGACCGGCGACCAGCGGCATCAGCAGCGTCAGCAGCGTGTCGCTGGTGGCGATCCGCACCTCGCCGGCCGGCTCCGGCGCCCCGCCCTCCAGCCGCGCCAGAACCGCCACCATGTCCTGTTCCACGCGGCGGGCAAGGGCCACCACCGCCTCGCCGGCAGGTGTCGGCACATAACCGCTGCGGTGCCGCTCGAACAGCGGCTGGCCGAGATCGGCTTCGATGCGGCCGAGGCGGCGGAACGCCGTTGACGGATCGATGCCGAGCCGGTGGCCGGCCGCCGGCAGCGTGCCGGCCTCGCCCACCGCCAGCACGAGACGCAGATCGTCCCACACGAGATCGCGCGCCGCGCGCATTGCGCCGCCCTCCTTCTCTCTGCCACCGCCGCTCTGCCACCGCCTGCCGACATGCATGGGCGCAAGAAATCCTTGCATGATTGCGCAGCCAATCTTGCATGGATGCAAGCAACTGGCCATGGCGTCCGGCGCCGGATCGCCTATCTTAGCCCCAACAGCAACGGGCGCCGAACCGGCACCGCGCTGAGAAGAGACGTCGTTTCCAGACCAGCGTTCACCCCGGCGCAGCAGACGATGCCTTCGCGGCACCGTTTCCTGCAAACGGCACCGATCTGCTTTTTTGTCAGAACAAGGGAGTTTACCAGCATGGCTTCCCGCGGACTTCATCATGTGACCGCCATTGCCGGACCGGCGCAGCGGAACCTGAATTTCTACACGCATGTCCTCGGCCTTCGCCTTGTGAAGAAGACCGTGAACTTCGACGACCCCGGCACCTATCACTTCTATTTCGGCAACGAGAGCGGCGCGCCGGGCACCATTCTCACGTTCTTCCCGTGGGAGCACGTCGCCCCCGGCCGGCTCGGCATCGGCGAGACGCAGGAGACCGTGTTCCGCGTGCCGGAAGGCGCCATCGGCTGGTGGCTGCAGCGCTTCGTTGAAAAGGGCATCGCCCACGGCACCCCGGAAAAGCGCTTCGGCGAAACCGTGCTGCCGTTCCGCGATCCCGACGGGCTGCGCCTTGCCCTTGCCGGCATCGCCGGGGTGGAGAACGAGCCGGCGGGGAACACCGGCCTGCCGGCCGATGTCGCCATCCGCGGCTTTCATTCGGTGAGCCTGCTGCTGGCCGAGGCCGCGCCGACCGGCGCGATCCTGACCGACGTGCTGGGCTATGCCGAGATTGCCCGCGAAGGATCGCTGGTGCGCTACCGGGCCGGCGACACCGCCGTCGGCGGTATTCTCGACATCCGCGAGGCCGGCGGCTTCCTGCCGGCGCGGATGGGCGGGGGCTCGGTGCATCACGTCGCCTTCCGGGCCGCCGGCGATGCCGATCAGGCCGCGATGGTCCGGCGGCTTGCCGACAATCATCGCCTTGCGGTCACGGAACAGCGCGACCGCAACTACTTCCGCTCGGTCTATTTCCGCGAGCCGGGCGGCGTGCTGTTCGAGATCGCCACCGACGATCCGGGCTTCGCAGTCGACGAGCCGGCAGAAAGCCTCGGCACCGCGCTGAAGCTGCCGGCCTTTCTGGAAGGTCACCGCAGCCGCATCGAAAAGGTGCTGCCGGCGCTGGCCTGAGGAGGCACCATGACGCAAAGGCTTGAAGACGCAGGCTTCGTCTACCGCTTCGAGCCGGCGGCGGAGGCAGAGGCGGGGGTCGCCCCGCTTCTGCTGCTGCACGGCACCGGCGGCGACGAGAGCGACCTGATCGGCCTCGGCCGGGCGCTTGCCCCTGGCCGGGCCCTGATCTCGCCCCGCGGTCCGGTTCTGGAGCACGGCCAGCCGCGTTTCTTCCGCCGGCTGGCGGAAGGGGTGTTCGACGAGGCGGACGTGCGCCGCCGGGCCGACGAACTGGCTGCCTTCATCGCGGTGGTGCGGGCCCGGCACGGGCTTGCCGCCCCGGTGGCGGCGGGCTTCTCCAACGGCGCCAACATCGCAGCCGCCGTGCTGTGGCGCCACCCCGGCGCGCTGGCCGGCGCGCTGCTGCTGCGGGCAATGGTGCCGCTTTCCGCGGCACCGGCCGGGGGCCTTGCCGGCACCCCGGTGGCGCTGCTCTCCGGCGCGTTCGATCCGATCGTGCCGGAGGACAATGCCGCCCGCCTTGCCGCCCGGCTGGGCGAGGCGGGCGCCGATGTCCGCCACGAGGTGCTGCCGGCCGGCCACGGACTGACGCAGGCCGATCTGAAGATCGGGCAGGACTTCCTGTCGGAAACCCGGTGATTGTCCGTCACCCTCCGCAATGCGAAGAAGGCCGGGTCCGCCCGGCCTTCTTTCGGCACCTGCCGGCAACCGCCCCGCAAAGGCCTCAGAGCGCCGCGATGCGGGCTTCCAGCCCCTCCGCCAGCGCCGCGATATGGGCGGCCTGCCAGGGCATCAGATCCTGTCCGCCGTACCGGCTGACGATGGGCAGGAACGGATCGTCCACCGGACTGCGGATGCCGGACAGCTGTTCCATCACCGCCAGACCGCAATAGGGCACATAGGCGGCCGAGTAGCCGCCTTCGTGCGACATGGCGAGCCGGCCGCCGCAGAGTTCGTCCGCCGCCGCCATCAGAAGGCGCGTCATCTCGCGGTAGGTCCCCGAGTGCAGCAGCATCCGGCCCAGCGGATCGGCGACCGAGCCGTCGAAGCCGGACGAGACCACGATCAGATCGGGCTTGTAGGCGTGGAGCGCGGGCAGAACGATGCGGCGGAACACCTCCATATAGGCCCCGTGGCCGCAACCGGGCATCAGCGGCACGTTGACGGTGGCACCCGCGCCGCGGCCCTCGCCGCGCTCGGTGGCAAAGCCGCTCGTCATGGGAAACAGCCGGTCCTGATGGATGGAGATCAGCAGCACGCCCGGATCGTCCCAGAACGCCTGCTGGGTGCCGTTGCCGTGGTGCACGTCCCAGTCGACGACCGCCACGCGGGCAAGCCTGTGCTTCTCGCGCGCCTTCAGGATCGACAGCGCGACGTTGGCGAACAGACAGAAACCCAGCCCCAGATCGCGTTCCGCATGGTGGCCGGGCGGGCGCACCAGAGCGTAGCCGTTGGCAACCCGGCCTTCCAGCACCGCATCCATCACCGCAAAGGTGCCGCCCGCCGCAAGGCAGGCGATATCGTAGGAGCCGGGACCGAACGGCGTCAGCTCCGCCGCCTCACCGCCGCGGGCCGCGCTCAGGGTGCGGATGCGGTCGATATAGTCGCGGGTGTGGAAGCGGGCGAGATCGGTCTCGCTGAACGGATCGGAGCGCAGCGAGACCAGCCTGTCGGTGAGGCCGGAAACCTCCATGAGATTGCGGAAGCGGCGCTTGGTGCCTTCGTTCTCCGCATGCTCGCCCGGCTCCACCGTCAGACCCGGCGGGAAGAACATCGCCCCCCGCCCGGTATCGTGCCACAGATAGAGTTCGTGGAAATTCCAGCCCGTCGCCATCGTCCGCCTCACTCGAAGGTCACCCAGACACCCTTGGTCTGGGTATAGGACAGCAGGGAATCCATGCACTTGTCGCGGCCGTTGCCGGATTCCTTCCAGCCGCCGAACGGCATCTGCATATCGCCGTTCATGTAGCTGTTGACATAGACCATGCCGGCCTCGACATCGCGCGCAAAGCGGTGGGCCTTGCCGAGGTCGCCGGTCCAGATGCCCGCCGCCAGCCCGAACGGGCTGTCGTTGGCCACCGCAATCGCCTCGTCGAGGCTGTCGACCGTGAGCACGGAAACGACGGGACCGAAGATCTCCTCCCGCGCGATGCGCATGGAATTGTCGACGCCGGTGAAGATGGTCGGCGACACATAGGCGCCGGCTTCCAGCCCGGCCGGCACGCCGCCGCCGAGCGCGCAGGCGGCCCCGCCCTCAAGGCCGGCGGCGATGTAGGACAGCACCCGCTTCTGCTGGCCGCGGTCCACCAGCGGCCCCATGGTGGTGGCGGGGTCCAGCGGATCGCCGGGCACATGGTTGCGCAGCGCCTTTTCCTTCAGCAGCGCCGTAAACTCGTCCGCCACGGCGCGTTCCACGATCAGCCGCGAGCCGGCGCAGCACACCTCGCCCTGATTGCCGAAAATGCCCATGGCCGCCCATTCGGCCGCCTTTTCCAGATCCGGCGCGTCGGCCATGACGACATGGGGCGACTTGCCGCCGCATTCGGTCGCCACCTTCTTCATGTTCGACTGGCCGGCATAAACCAGCATCAGCTTGCCGATTTCGGCCGATCCGGTGAAGGCGATCTTCTCCACATCGCCATGCAGCGCCAGCGGCATGCCGGCTTCCGGCCCGAAGCCGGTGACGACGTTGAGCACGCCCGCCGGCCCGCCGGCCTCCATGAACAGCCTTGCCAGCAGCAGGGCGGAGAGCGGCGACTGCTCGGCCGGCTTCAGCACCACGGAATTGCCGGCGGCCAGCGCCGGGGCGATCTTCCAGATCGTCATCAGCAGCGGATAGTTCCACGGCACGATGCAGCCGACGACGCCGAGTGGCTGGCGCAGCACATAGCTCAGCACGTCCTGCCCGGTCATGCCGACCGAACCCTGCATCTTGTCGATGCACTCGGCCGTGAAGCGCAGGCAGAGCACCGCAAGCGGCACGTCCACGACCATCATCTCGGTCACGGGCTTGCCCATGTCGAGCGTGTCGGTCAGCGCGAATTCGGCCGCATGCCGTTCGATCAGGTCGGCGAAGCGGCCGAGCACCGCCATGCGCTGGCGCGGCTGGCAGCGCGACCAGGCCCCGCCGCGAAACGCCGCCCGGCCGGAGGCCACCGCCCGGTCGACATCGGCCGGCCCGCCGCGCGCCACCGCCGCCAGCACGGCGCCGGTGGCGGGGTTGACGGTCTCGAACCGGTCGCCGGAGGCGGCCGGGCAGAAGTCGCCGTCGATGAACAGATCGCCGGCCGGGGCAAAGGCCGCGGCGCGGGCGTGCCAGCCGGCGGCGGTCTGCGGTGCAGATGCGCTCATGGGAAGCCTCCTCAGCCGCGGATCATCTGCGCCGCGCGCTCGGCGATCATGATGACGGCGGCGTTGATGTTGCCGGAGATCATCTGCGGGAACACCGCCGCATCGGCGACGCGCAGCCCCTCCAGTCCGTGCACCTTCAGCGTGGCCGGGTCGGTCACGGCCATGGCGTCGGTGCCCATGCGGCAGGTGGAGGAGGGGTGATAGAGCGTGGTGCAGTGGCCGCGGATGTAATAGGCGATTTCCTCATCCGTCTGCGCCTCGGCGCTGGGGGTGAGTTCGCCGGTGATGATGTCGGCCAGCGGACGTTCGGCAGCAATGGCGCGGTTGATGCGCACGCCCTTGACCATGGTCGCGAGGTCCGAACCGTCGGCATCGCTGACGAAATAGCGCGGATCGATGACCGGATAGTCCACCGGGTCGGCGGACCGCAGGCGGATTTCGCCGCGGCTGTCGGGCCGCTGCAGCACGCTGTGCAGGGTGACGCCGGAGCCGGAATGCAGGAAGCGGGCATAGTCGCGGTGGGGCGAGATGGCGCCGTAGAGCTGCAGGTCGGGCTCCACGTCCGGCCGCGAACGCACATGGGCGCCGCCGGCCACCCACGCCGACGAGCGGATGCCGGTGCGGCTTTCCTGCCATTCCTTCAGCGAGGCCGCCCATTCGTCGTCGGTGAGCGCGCCGATGCCGACCTTCCCCTTCACGCCGAAGGAGATCGGAATATTGATGTGGTCCTGCAGATCCTTGCCCACGCCCGGCAGATCCAGCACCGGATCGATGCCGACCGCCTTCAGTTCGTCGGCCGGACCGACGCCGGACAGCAGCAGGAGCTGGCAGGAGCCGATGGCCCCGGAGGTCAGCACCACTTCGGCGGTGGCGCGGGCGGTCTTCAGGCGGCCGTTCTCCAGATATTCCACCCCCGTCGCGCGGCCGTTCTCGATCACGATGCGCGTCACGCGCACACCGGTGGCGAGCGTCAGGTTGGGACGTTCCAGAGCCGGGCGCAGATAGGCCTTGGAGGTGCCCCAGCGCTCGCCGTTGCGGATGAAGAACTGGAAGAAGCCGACGCCTTCCTGCGAGGCCCCGTTGAAATCGGGGTTGAAGGCGTGCCCGGCGGCCTGTGCCGACTGCAGCCACAGGTGCTCGGTCGGATCGAGATGGGCCGGCGCCGAAATATGCACCGGGCCGCCGGTGCCGTGGAAGGGATCGTTGCGGAAGACCTGATTGTCTTCCGAAAACCGGAACACCGGCAGCACGTCATCCCAGCTCCAGCCCGGGCAGCCCATGGCCGCCCAGGTATCGAAATCCGACGGCAGGCCGCGGATATAGATCATGGCGTTGAGCGCGCCGGAACCGCCGACCATGCGGCCGCGCGGCCAGAACACGCGCCGGCCGCGGCAGCCCGGCTGGGGCTCGGTGTAATAGCCCCAGTCGGCATGGGTGTTGAACATCGTCACCCAGTCGGAGGGAATGTCGGAGGCGAGCGGCGCGGCGCGGCCGGCCTCCAGCACCAGTACGCTGCGGTCCGCATCGGCGCTGAGGCGGTTTGCCAGCACGCAGCCGGCGGTGCCGGCACCGAGGATGATGGTGTCGAACGTGGCGGTATCGGTATCGGACATCGGCGGGGCTTCCTGCGGGGTCGGGCCACCGGCATCCGCGGACAACGGGCCGCGGCGGCTGGCCGGGTTTCAGGATTCAGAACGGGAAGGACGGCTTCAGGCGGCCGGGCGGGCGGCGCTGCGGCGGCGGGCGATGAAGCGGGCGAGGTCGGAGACGCGGCCGACGAGGCCGTCCGGCATCAGCACGATGGAGAACGCGATGATGAGGCCGAGGCCGAGGGTGCGGTATTCGCCGACCTCGCGCATGGCCTCATCGGCGACCACCAGCACCACGGTGCCGACAAGCGGGCCCCAGAACGTGCCGACGCCGCCCACCGCCACAATGGCGATGATGAACAGCAGCTGCGACAGCGACAGCACACCCGGGCCGATGGCCTGGAAATGCACCGCATAAAGGCCGCCGGTCAGCCCGGTGAAGAAGGCGGAAATGCCGAACACCATGAGCTGGGCCTGAAAGCGGTTGACGCCGCGGGCAATGGCATAGGCCGTGTTGTCCTTGAGCGCGCGGAAGGCGAGGCCGACCGGGCTTTTCAGCACCGCCCACGTCGCCAGCATGGTCACCGCGAACACCGCGGCGACGACGGCATAGTTGCCGGCGATCCAGTTGCCTTTCAGCAGTGCGCGGGTGCCGAGATCGCCGAAGCGGGCAAAGCCGACGGCGCCGCCGGTGAACTGCCGGCACTGCGAGCCCACCATCATGAAGCACTCGGTATCGGTGACGATGATGAGATACATCGCCTGCGCGATGGCCAGCGTCAGCAGCGCCACATAGACCCCGGAAAGCCGCAGGCACGCCATGCCGATGAGCAGCGAGAACAGCGTGGTGGCCACCGCCCCCGCCGGCATCGCCACCCACACGCTCCACTTGAAATAAAAGCAGAGCATGGCGGTGGCATAACCGCCGAAGGCGAAGATGGCCATCTGCGCCATGGAGAAGACGCCGGCATAACCGAACAGCAGGTTCCACTGCGAGGCGATGGTGGCATAGAACAGGGCAAGAATGATCTGGCCCATGACATAGCGGCTGTCGATGAAGAACGGCAGCGCCACGGCAACGAGGATCAGCGCCAGTGCGGCAACGGCATGGGGCGAGAGGCGGGTGCGGCCGGATGAGGCAGCCATGGTGCGGGCTCCTGTCACAGGCGCCGGATCTGGGCGCGGCCGAACAGGCCGGCAGGCCGCCAGATCAGGACAGCGATCACGATGAAAAGCAGCACCGGAAAGCCCCAGCGGGCACCGGCGGCGAACTGGACGCCGGCTTCCACCAGAGCCAGCACGAAGGCGGCGAGGATGGCGCCCGGCAGGTTGCCGAGCCCGGCCACCACGCACATGATGAAGGCCTTCAGCATCGGGTCGGAACCGAGCGTGGGGCTGAGCTGGGTGATGGAACTCACCAGCACGCCGCACATGCCGGCAAGCGCGCCGGACAGCATCAGCACCTGCAGATAGATCCGCCCGGCCGGCACGCCCATCAGCTCCGCCGCCTCGCGGTTCTGCGCCGTGGCGCGGATGGCGCGGCCGAAACGGGTGCGGGCCAGCACGAAGGCCGTGGCCGCCATCAGCGCCACCGACACCGACAGGATGACGAGGCTCTGCAGCGGAACCCCGCCGCCGGGCAGCGCAATGGCCCCTTCCACCGCAACCGGCTGCTTCAGCGGCTGGCCGCCGAACGTCATGAGAATGGCGTTCTCCAGCGCGATGCCGGCGCCGACCGTGGCGATGAAAATGTTGGTCTCGAACACGGCCGCCGGCCGGTTGAGGAGCGGACGCACCAGACCGCCATAAAGCAGCGCCCCGGCCGCCGTGCCCGCCACGAGCGCGGCCACCACGCCGGCCACCATCGGCAGGCCGAGCCCCGTGACGCCGGCATAGGCGGCATAGCCGCCGAGCGTCAGCATGGCGGCGTGGGCCATGTTGAGCATGCGCATGGAGCCCCAGACCAGCGACAGGCCAAGGGTCGCCAGCGCATAGACCGCACCGGAGGTGAGGCCCGCGACCAGAACGGCCACCAGAACATCCGACATCGGGTCAGCCTCCGAGATAAGTGGCGAGCAGTTCGTCGCGTTCGAGCAGTTCCGCCGGCAGGCCGGACCACACGATGGCGCCGTCGTCGATGAGGTGCATCTCGTCGGCAATGTCGGCGACGCGGACCGGGTTTTCCTCCACCAGCAGGATGGAGCGGCCCGAAGCCTTGAGATTGCCGATGACGCCGTAGATCTGCTCGATGATGAGCGGGGCGAGACCGAGGGAGGGCTCGTCGATGAGCATCAGGCCGGCGCCGCTCATCAGCCCGCGGCCGATGCCGGCCATGCGCCGCTCGCCGCCGGAGAGCGAGGCCGCCACCTGCCCGCGCCGCTCGGCCAGGCGCGGCATCAGGCCGAACACCTCGTCCATGCGGCGGCGGATCACCGCGCCGTCCTTTTCCAGATAGGCGCCCATCATCAGGTTTTCGCCGACCGTCATGTCGGGAAAGAGCAGGTCGCCCTGCGGAACGTGGGCCACGCCCAGCGCCGCGACGGCGTGGGGCGGCAGGCCGGCCGTGTCGCGGCCGTTCACCTGCACGCGGCCGCCCAGCGCCCGGGTGAGGCCGGAAACCGTGCGCAGCAGCGTCGTCTTGCCGTGGCCGTTGGGGCCGACGACCGTAACCAGCCGGCCGGCGGCGACAGTGAGCGAAACCGCCTTCAGCACCGGCGGGCCGCCATAGCCGGCCGAAAGCGCATCGATGGCGAGAACGGGTGTGCCGGAAACCGCCATCGGTCAGGCCTCCCGGGCCGCGAAATAGCGCTTCAGACGGCTGCTGGCGCCGGCACCCAGATAGGCGTTCACCACGCGCTCGTCGTCCGCCACCCGGCTCGGCTGGCCCTCGAACAGGATCTTACCCTGATGCATGATCACAACCTTGGTGGAGAGAGCGAGCAGGAAGCGCATCACATGCTCGATGAGCACGATGGTGACGCCGCGGGCGCGGATCTTCTCGACGATCTCCATCACCCGGTCGATTTCATGCACGGCAAGGCCGCCGACCGGCTCGTCGAGGAACAGAAGCTGCGGATCGGTGGCAACCGCGCCGGCGATCATCAGCAATTTGCGATCGAGCACCGGCAGACGCGCCGCCGGCTGGTCCGCCTTGTCGGCGAGGCCGACGAAGTCCAGCGCCTCGCTCGCCGCCTGCTCCAGCACCTTCGTGCGGGTGAGGCGCGGCAGCCGCCGCGCCTCGCGGCCGAACAGGGCCGAAACCTCCACGTTCTCGCGCACGGTGAGGCTGTCGAAGGTGGCGTTGAGCTGGAAGGTGCGCGCGACACCGAGCTGGCAGATGCGGTCGGACGAGAAGCCGGTGATTTCGGTATCGCCGAACCACGCCCGGCCGCCGGTGGCGGGGGTTACCCCCGTCACCACGTCGAAGAAGGTCGTCTTGCCGGCGCCGTTGGGACCGCCGATGCCGAGCACCGTGCCGCGGTCGATGGCAAGCGACATGCCGTCCACCGCCGCCAGCGAACCGTAGTGCTTGCTGACATTGTCGCAGACGAAGATCGGGGCGGAGGCGGACGTTGTCGTCATGGCGCCCGGCTCACTTCTTCAGCCACGGCGGCGACACGAACGGGCTCGTCGCATAAAGCGGCGGCGCGATCAGCTTCGGGTCGGTCTTGTAATCCTGATGCTGCAGGAACTGGTGCGGCATGCCCAGCGAGGGATCGTTGATCTGGGTCGGATAGCAATAGGCCGACTGTCCGTCCGGATCGACGCGGTAGGTGCCGTTGACGCCGCGATAGATGAGGCGGCGCATGGCGGCGGCGACCTTCTGCACCGCTTCCTTCTCGAACGGCGCACCCGGCCCGCCGGCAATGGCGGCGGCCAGCGCCCAGTCCCACAGGCCGTCATAGGTCTGCGAACCGGTGATGTAGGCCGAATTCGGCCCGAACTTCTCGCGGTAGGCCTTGCGATAGGGCTCGGAGAAGGTATCCGGCAGGCAGCCGATGGTGGTGGAATAGATGACGCCGTTGACCGAAGCCCCGCCGATCTCGCGGAAAGCCGGCAGCGACGGGCCGTACTGCATGTAGATCAGGCTCTGGGTCGGCTCCGGCAGGAACTGCACCATGAACTGCGCCAGATCCTGCGGCAGGAAGTGCGTGACCGCGATGGCCGCCGGCGGATCCTGCCGGATCTTGGCCAGCGTCGGCCCCCACTGGTTGGTCGGGAACGGCACCGTCTCGAACAGGCCGACCTCCCAGCCGTATTCCGCCGCCTTGGAGCGGATGGCGTTGGCGATCACGATGGAATATTCGTTCGCCGAGGGAATGATCGCCAGCTTGCGGTTGGGCGGCGTCCAGCTTCCGCTCTTCTCCAGCGTGTTGAGGAAATTCAGGAAACCCGGGCCGTACCAGTATTCCGGCGGATCGCCCTGAAAGCAGCTGTAATAACGCGCCGGGTCGGAGCGGAATTTCTCGTTGTGCGAGATCAGCGTGTTGTAGTGGACGAGGATGACGTCGTTATCGGCGGCAACGTCCATCTCCACCATGTTGGTGCCGAGGTTGTAGCCGTTGATGATGACCGGCACCTGATGGCGGTCGACGAGGCGCTGCATCGCCTGACTGACAAGGTCGGCGCCCATCTCCTTGGTGTCTTCGATGTGCAGTTCCACCGGGCGGCCGAGGATGCCGCCGGCGGCATTGATCTCTGCCGCGGCCAGCTCCAGCCCGTTTTTGAACTCGATGCCGTCGGCGGCCGCAAGGCCGGAGAGCGGCAGCGCCGCGCCGACCGGAATCGGCCCGTCCCCGTCCGCCGCTCGGGCCGTGCTGTTGAGATCGGCCAGAAAGGCGGCACCGGCGGCACCGGCGCCCAGCGCGCCGGTCAGCAATCCACGTCTGTTCAGCATCGTCTATCCCCTCTGGTTCTGGTTCTCGCCGCCCGCATTTCAGGGCAGCAGGGCTGTGGGGTGGGATCGTTCGAACTCACGCGCCGCCGCCAGCACGGCGGCATCCGCGCCGCGGGCGCCGATGATCTGCAGGCCCACCGGCAGGCCGCCGGGCGCCCGCGCGCACGGCACCGTGATGGCCGGCTGCTGGCTGAGATTGATGGGAAACGAGAAGCCGGCCCATTCGATCCAGCGCTTCAGGCCGCTGCCCGGGGGCACTTCCTCGCCGGCGGCGAACGGCAGCACGGCGGTGGACGGCGAGACCAGAAAATCGAACCGCGCCAGCAACTGATCCATGACGGCGCCGAACGCGGCGCGGCGCACCTGCGCCCCCACCAGATCGGAGCCGGAGATGGCCGCGCCTTCTGCCGCGATGGCCAGGAAGCCGGGATCGACGGCATCGTGCTTTTCCACCGGCACGGCACGCAGGCGGTTGGCGGCGCCGGTGTACCAGTGGGTGGTGAAGACCTCATAGAGGCCGTCGAGCGGCAGGCTGACCTCCTCCACCCGCGCGCCCATGTCCTCCAGCCGCTTCACCGCGGCGTCGACGAGGGTGGCGATCTGCGGATCGACGCTGCCGCACGGCGGCGTCTTCCAGTAACCGATGCGGGCGCCCGCCAGCATGCCTTCCGGCAGCGGCAGAACCGGCGGAAAGCTGCCGGCGCCCTGATTCCAGTCATCGAGGTCGCGGCCGGAGAAGGCGGCGAGCATGGCGGCCGCATCGTCGACCGACCGCGCCATCGGGCCGATGTGGGCGACGGTGCCGAACGCGCTCGGCGGGTTGGCGGCCACGCGGCCGAAGGTCGGCTTCAGGCCGACGATGCCGCAGAACGCCGAAGGCACGCGGATGGAGCCGCCGCCGTCGGTGCCCAGATGCAGCACGCCCGCCCCCAGCGCCGCCGCCACGCCGGCGCCGCCCGAAGAGCCGCCGGAGGTTTTGGTTTCATCCCACGGATTGCGGGTGATGCCGCTGAACCGGCTGTCGGTGACCGCCTTCCAGCCGAATTCCGGCGTGGTGGTGAGGCCGACGAACACCCCGCCGGCAGCGCGCAGCCGGGCCACCGAGGGGGCATCGGCCGCCGAGGGCACCTCGGCCGCCGTGGTGGAGCCGGCATGAATGACGGTTCCGCGGATGGACACGATGTCCTTCAGCGTCACGGGCACGCCGTCGATATCCGACAGCGGGGTGCCGCGCCGCCAGCGGGCGGCGGAATCGCGGGCCTGCGACAGCGCCAGATCGGCGGTGATGGCGGTAAAGGCGTTGAAGCGGTCGTTGATTTCGCCGGCCCGCGCCAGCACCGACTGCGCCACCTCCACCGGCGTGAATTCGCCGCTGGCATAGCCGGCCGTCAGTTCCGAAGCGCCGAGGCGGCAAAGCTCTCCCGCGTCCGCGAGCGGGTGCTCGTTGACTGTCATACGTCCGCATCTCCGTCACTGGAGCACACGCCGCCGCCAGCCCCCCGGGCCGCCGCAAGGGTTAATGCTCAAGACTCTGAAACATTTGGAAATTTCGCCACGACCCCATCGGGCATAAGGGGATCGTGCCGGTTGATCGCGGACCCGGACGGGCGGCCATCGCCGCCTGCGCCGTGGTCATGCTCATTAAACGGGCATGCGCCGGCGGTCGTAAACTGTATTCTCGTGAGCCCGTTCCTACATTTCCTGTAAGAAGCATGAACCTTTCCGTTCGTCAGATCCGCTATCTGCTGGAAGTTGCAAAGCAGGGCAGCATTCAGGGCGCGTCCACCGCGCTCAGCATCTCCCAGTCGTCGATTCTGGCCGCGATCGGGCTTGCCGAGGCGGAGATCGGCACCAAGCTGTTCGACCGGCGGCCGTCGCGCGGGGTCACCACCACGCCGACCGGCGAGCGCTTTCTTGCCGCCGCGCGGGCCTTTGCCAGCGCCGAGACGGAATTCGACCGCGAGGTGGAAGCCCTCACCCGCCGCGCGCCCTCGGCCATCCGCATCGCCTGCTTCGAGCCGTTCGGCGCCATGTTCATGCCGGAGGTGCTGCGCCGCTTCGTGGAGCGCGTCGGGCCGGTGGAAATCGAGCTGTTCGAAGGCGATCAGGTGCAGCTGCGCGACTGGCTGGAGAGCGGTTCGGTCGACCTGATCGTGACCTACGAGATCGGCCCCAGCTTCGGCTCGGAGATCACCCGCATCTGCCGCATTCCACTGCACGCGGTGCTGCCGGCCGACGACCCGTTCGATGCACCGGCCATCAGCATTGCCCAGCTTGCCGAACGGCCGCTGGTGCTGCTCGACCTGCGGCTGACCTCCAACTACCTGCTCACCCAGTTCGCCAGCCTGCCGCGCCGGCCGCAGGTGACCTTCCGCACCCGCTCCTATGAGACGGTGCGCGCAGCGGTTGCATCCGGGTTCGGCGCCTCGATTCTCAACATGCGGCCGCTGATGCGCGGCCTTTCCACCGAACCCGGACTGAAGCGCCTGCCGCTGACCGACGACCTTGCCGCCCCGGCGCTGATCATCGCCGACATCTACGGCCGGCAGAAGCCGTCGTTCGTGAAAGGGCTGACGGAAACCATGCGCCGGTTCTTCGCCGACCTCGGGCCGCACCGCTTTGCCGTGACCCTGCCGGAGCGCGAGGCCGGCCTGATGGTGCCATAATGCCGGATCGCGGCCGGCGCAATTTTGCAGCGCCGGCGAACTGTGCTCTAACGGATGCGCGCGTGCCGCCGCCGGATCGCCGGCCGGCGCCTGCACGCAGGACCCCACGGCGAGAGCGCAACACGATGGCGAAGGGCCGGCAACTGCCGCCGCTGGATGCACTGGTGGTGTTCGACACCGCGGCCCGCACCGGCAGTTTCTCGCGTGCCGGCGACGAACTGGGCCTGACGCAGAGCGCCGTCAGCCGCCAGATCGGCAAGCTGGAAGCCTATATCGGCTCCAAGCTGTTCACCCGCACGCCGCAGGGCGTGGTGCCGACGATTACCGGCGAGACTTATGCCAACGAAATCAGCCGGCTGCTGACCGAACTCGCCGGCGCCACGGAAGGCGTGCGGGCGTGGAGCGGGCCGCGGCAGATCACCATCGCCTGTTCGCGCGGCATTGCCGATCTGTGGGTGCTGCCGCGCCTCGGCGCGCTCAAGGCGGCCATCGCCGATCTGGAACTGCGCCTGCGCGTGACCGACGACGTGGCCCACCTCAGAACCGACGAATACGACCTCGCCATCTTCTACCGCCGCGAGCGGCCGGCCGGGCTGGCGGTGACGGAACTGGCGGCAGAGGAAATCGTGCCCGTCATCAGCCCGGACGGCGCGCCGCTCGCCAGCCAGAGCCGGCCGCTGCTGCTCAGCCTCGACGATCCGGTGCGCGAGTGGTTCGGGTGGAGCGAGTGGTTCGCCTCCGCCGGCCTCGTCCGGCCTGCGGACGCGCTGGAATGGAAGCTCGGCGACTACCGCCTTGCGGTGGAAGCCGCCGCGCAGGGGGCCGGCGTGGCGCTGGGCTGGAGCTGGCTCATCGCCGATCATCTGGCCGCCGGCCGCCTCGTGCCGGCCCACCCGCACTGGCTGCGCCCGGCCGGCCGCTTCTATCTGCTGCGCCCGCTCGACCGGCATGCCCGCCGCATCGTGCGCGAGGTCAGCGACTGGATCGTGACCGCCGCACGCGAGGGACAGCCGGCTTTGCCCGACGCGGTGTCTCCGTAGAGCCCCGGATATGACCTAAGCGCACAGCAAAGGCTTTTCCCGCGCCGGATGCCGGCCGCTGGCGGCCGGCAAGGTTTTCTCCACAGGCAATTACCTGTCGCGACAGGCATTAAGCCCGCTGTGCCGCACCATGCCGCGAACGCACCCACCCGATGATCGTGAAGGCCAGCCACAGCACCTGCGCGATGAAGGAAGACAGGTTGAAATTGGTCCACAGCGAGTAGATCAGCGCCACACCGCCCAGCGCGTTGAGGGCCGCATACCAGCCGTCGCCAACCCCCAGAATGCGGGTCTGCAGCAGACCATAGGCCACCAGATAGGCCGATACGCCCACAAGTCCCACCATATCCGCGAAACTCATCGCGCTCCCTTCCGCGCCCGGCCGCACGGCCGCGGCGCAACCCAAAGACACGTTCCGGCGCAACCTTTCCTGTCATGAAGGATCACCCCGGAGGCGCACCGAAGCAACCCGGCGCGACCCGTGCAGGGCTCTAGGCGGAACCGCCCGGCGGGGGCAGTCGGATTTGCGTCATGGGGATATGCACCAAAATCATATCACGTCTGCGCCGCGATCCTCTAGTGTCGCCCCGAAACAGCCTCAGTGCGCCAGACGGGCGACAGCCCCGCACCAGCCGCCCGGACAGACAACAAGGTGGCGCACACCTTGAACGAGAGCAGGGAACCCATGACCGACTCCACGCGCCTTTTCACCCCCACACGCCGCGGTCTGCTGGCCGGTGCCGCGGCCGGTTTCGGCGCGCTCGCCCTCGGCGGCGCGTTCCTGCCCGGTGCCGCCGGTGCCGCCGAGGAGACGCCGCGCCGCGGCGGCGTGCTGAAACTCGGCATCGGCGGCGGCAGCACCACCGACACGCTGGACCCGCGCAAGCTCACCGACTGGGTGCCGGTCAATCAGGCCTATATGCTGATGAACGGCCTGATCGAGATCAACTGGCACAACGAGGCCGAGCCGGAGCTGTTCGAAAGCTGGGAGGCGAAGCCGGGTGCGGTGGAGTGGGTGTTCCGGGTCCGCAAGGGCGTGAGCTTCCACAACGGCAAGCCGCTGACGGTGGAAGACGTCATCTACTCGATCAACCTGCACCGCGGCGACACCACCTCCGCCGCCCGCGCGATTGCCGAGCAGATCAAGGACGTGAAGAAGCTGTCGGACAGCGAAGTCGGCATCACGCTTTCCAGCGGCAATGCCGATCTGCCGTTCGTGCTGTCGGACTATCATTTCCTCGTGGTGCCGGACGGCTTCACCGACTGGAATCATCCCGTCGGCACCGGCCCGTTCAAGTTCGAGAGCTACGACCCCGGTGTGCGCTCGCGCTTCGTGCGCAATGAGAACTACTGGAAGCCGGGCTGCGCCAATGTCGACGCGGTGGAAGTCATCGTCATCAACGACATCGCCGCACGCACCAACGCCATGATGTCCGGCCAGGTGCATGCCATCAACCGGCTCGACTTCAAGACCGTCGACCTGCTGAAGCGCAATCCGAAGCTGCAGGTGATCCGTTCCGCCGGCGGCCAGCACTTCACCTTCCTGATGGACTGCACCCAGAAGCCGTTCACCGACAACAACATCCGCCTCGCGCTGAAATATGCCATCGACCGCGAGCAGATGCTGAAGACGGCGCTGCGCGGCTATGGCCGCATCGGCAACGACCAGCCGATTCCCTCGTCGGACCGCTTCTTCGCCAAAGAGCTGCCGCAGCGCCCCTACGATCCCGACAAGGCGAAGTTCTATCTGAAGCAGGCCGGCCTGTCGGATCTCAAGGTCACGCTGTCGGCGTCCGATGCCGCCTTCGCAGGCGCGGTCGATGCCGCCGCCATCTATCGCAGCAGCGCCGCGCCGGCGGGCATCGACATCACCATCAAGCGCGAGCCGGCCGATGGCTACTGGGACAATGTGTGGATGAAGGCGCCCTTCGCCATGTCCTACTGGGGCGGCCGGCCGACGGCCGACCAGATGTTCTCCATCGCCTATCTCTCCAGCTCGGTTCAGAACGACACCCACTGGCGCAACGAACGCTTCGACGCGCTGCTGCTGGAAGCCCGCGCCCTGCTGGACGATGCCAGGCGCCGCGAGATCTATTTTGACCTGCAGAAGATGGTTTCCGACGAGGGTGGCGCCGTCATCCCGATGTTCGGCGATTATCTCGACGCCGCCTCGCTGAAGGTGAAGGGCATCCGCCCGCATCCGATGTTCAACTTCATGGGCGCCCGGCTTGCCGAGCGCGTGTGGCTGGAAGCCTGATGACCGCCCTGATCTTCCGACGGGTTGTACTCGGCCTGTTCACGCTGTGGCTCGTCTCGGCGCTGATCTTTGCCGCAACCCAGCTCCTGCCCGGGGACGTGGCGTCTGCCATCCTCGGGCAGAACGCCACGCCGCAGTCGCTGGCGGCCCTGCGCCACGACCTCGGCCTCGACCGCCCGGCGCTGGCCCGCTATCTGTCATGGCTCGCCGGCTTCCTCACCGGCGACCTCGGCAATTCGCTCGCCAGCCAGCAACCGGTCGCCGACCTGCTGTGGCCGCGCTTCTGGAACACGATGGCCCTGGCCGCCTATGCGGCGGTGGTGGGCGTGCCGCTCGCCATCGCCCTCGGCATCCTCACGGCGGTCAGGCGGGGCGGGCTGTTCGACCGCGTCGTCAACATCCTCGCGCTCGCCGCCGTGTCGCTGCCGGAATATTTCCTCGGCCTGCTGCTGATCCTGTTCCTGTCGGTGCGCAGCGACATCCTGCCGAGCCTTGCCGATGTCTATCCCGGCATGGGCTTCGGCGAATGGCTGCGCGCCACGACTCTGCCGATGCTGACGCTGATGCTCGTGACCGTTGCCCAGATCATGCGCATGACGCGCACGGCGGTGCTGTCGGTCACCGACCAGCCGTTCATCGAAACCGCGTTCCTGAAGGGCCTGCGCACGCCGCGGGTGATCCTGCGTCACGCCGTGCCCAACGCGGCGGCGCCCATCGTCAACGTGGTGGCGTTCAACATCGCCTATCTCATCACCGGCGTCGTGCTGGTGGAGGCGGTGTTCAACTATAACGGCCTCGGCCGTTTCATGGTGGATGCCGTCGCCAAGCGCGACCTGCCGATGGTGCAGGCCGCCGCCATGGTGTTCGGCGCCGCCTATGTGGTGCTGAACATGATCGCCGACATCTCCGCCATCGCGCTCAATCCGCGCCTCAGGCACCCGCGATAAGGAGCCGGCACCATGACGCGTACCCTCCGACGCATTCCGCTGACGGCGTGGATCGGCCTCGCCATCATCGCACTCAACATCGTGCTGCTGCTCGCCGGCCGCTGGCTGGCGCCGTTCGGCGAAGAACAGATCGTCGGCACCCCGTTCGACCCGCCCTCGCCGGACCACCTGTTCGGCCTCGACCAGAACGGCCGCGACCTGCTTTCCCGCCTGATGGTGGGGGCGCAGATGTCCATCGGCGTGTCGCTGGCGGCAACGCTCTTGTCGTTCACCGTCGGCATTCCGCTGGGCTTTCTGGCCGCCATCTCCGGCGGCTGGGTCGACACCGCGCTGTCGCGCCTCGTCGATACCATCATGTGCGTGCCGGTGCTGATTTCGGCGCTGGTGGTGCTGCAGGCGCTGGGCTCGTCGCTGCCGGTGCTGATCGTCACCATCGCGCTGCTCGATGCCACGCGCGTGTTCCGCCTCGCCCGCATCGTGGCGCAGGGCATCAACGTGCTGGAATATGCCGAAACGGCGCGGCTGCGCGGCGAAGGGCTCGGCTGGCTGATCGCCCGCGAGATTCTGCCCAACGCCCTGCCGCCGCTGGTGGCCGAATTCGGCCTGCGCTTCTGCTTCACCTTCCTGTTCGTGGCCGGTCTGTCCTTCCTCGGCCTCGGCATCCAGCCGCCCTATGCGGACTGGGGCGGCATGGTGAAAGACAATCAGCAGGCCATTCTCTACGGCCTCATGGCACCGCTCTATCCGGCCGCCGCCATCGCGCTGCTGACCGTGGGCGTCAATCTGGTGGTGGACTGGATGCTGGCCGGCCGCACCACCATGCAGGGAGAGGGCCGATGAGCGATACGACCGCAACCACGCCCATCCTGCGCATCCGCAATCTGCGGGTTTCCGCCCCCGGCGGCGCCGTGCTGGTGGATGGCGTCAGCCTCGACCTCGCCCCCGGCGAGGTGCTGGGCCTGATCGGCGAATCGGGCGCCGGCAAATCCACCATCGGCCTTGCCGCCATGGGCTATGGCCGCGGCGGCTGCCGCATCACCGGCGGGGCCATTCAGGTGGCCGGATCGGACCTGATGGCCGGTGGCCGTGCGGTGCGCGAAAAGGTGCGCGGCGCGCGCATCGCCTATGTGGCGCAGAGCGCAGCCTCTGCCTTCAACCCGGCCATGCGCATCGGCGAACAGGTGATGGAGGCCCCTCTCTATCACCGCCTGATGAACCCGGCCGAGGCGAAGGCGTGGATGCTGGAGCTTTTCACCGCCCTCGACCTGCCGGACCCGGAAGGCTTTGCCGGGCGCTATCCGCATCAGGTCTCCGGTGGCCAGCTGCAGCGCGCCATGGTGGCGATGGCCATGGCCTGCCGGCCCGACATTCTCGTGCTGGACGAGCCGACCACCGCCCTCGACGTGACGACGCAGATCGAGCTTCTGGCGCTGCTGCGCCGGCTCATCCACCGCTATCGCACCGCCGGTCTCTACATCACCCACGATCTCGCGGTGGTGGCGCAGGTGGCCGACCGCATCATGGTGCTGCGCCATGGCCGGATGGTGGAAGCCGGCAGCGCCGCGGAGGTGCTGGAAGCGCCGAAAGAGGATTACACCCGCCGCCTCGTTCACGAGCGGGCGACCAGCCTTTCCGGCGCAGGCGGGCACCACCACAACCCGGAACTGCTGCTGGAGGTCTCCGGCGTCAGCGCCGGCTATCGCGCGGTTTCCGTGCTGGGCGACATCAGTTGCCGGCTGAACCGCGGCGAAACGCTGGCGGTGGTAGGCGAATCCGGTTCCGGCAAATCGACGCTCGCCCGCGTGGTGGCCGGCCTGCTGCCGCCCTCGGCCGGCACCGTCAGCTTCGCCGGCCGCCGGCTCGCCGGCTCCTACCGCGCCCGCAGCCGCGACGAGCTGCGCC
>NZ_DAISHT010000006.1:0-49314 GCF_036822375.1 Pseudoxanthobacter sp.
CAGGTTGGGCCAGAGCTAACTTCAAACTGGATTAGGTCAGAGGGGCAACGTCAGGAGAAGAAGCCCGGCTGCGCGGTCGTATAGCGGATTGGTACGACGGAGTTGCTGCCGAACCGATCTCGAAAGTTGTCGCTCTCGAACTTGGTCCAAATCCGGGTCGGATAAGCCGGGCTCAGGAGGGCGACGACGTAATCGGCGTCCCGGCGGTAGATGGGACCGAGATACTCCTCCACATTCTTCGCTAGGATACGATACTGCTCGTCCTCGTCGTAAAACACCGACACCTCTCGATCGACCAAGATGTCTGTCAGCCGCTTGGCGGTGGCCCGGTCCGCGCCAGCAAAGGAGACCGCAAAATCGTATCGGCCTTTGAAGATGCCGGGCGGGAAACCGACTTGGCGAGTAAACTCCCGCCAGATCAGGTTCTTCAAGTAGAAGACAAGCTTTGGATCCTCAACGCTGAGAATTTCTGTCGATGGCTCGTAGTGGAAGTGCGGTTCGAACAAATGTTTCTTATCTGGATCGTTCAGAAGCGCGACCAAAAATCCCTTGTCGAGCACCTGGCCGATGCTCCCGCGATGAGTGGGGTTGGCCTTCAATGCTTCGCGGAGGTCAAGCGACCAATCATCGCCGTCAGCGAGCCAGCGAAGAATGTGCAGGTACGGAGCGCGCCCTTCGCGCCGAAGCTTAGAGCCCCGGGCGAACGCCAAAGCCGTCTCCTTGTAGAGGCGACCCAAATCGACCATCACTTCCTCAACCACCACGTCAAGCGGCAGATCAATCGTAGTGAGCTCCTCCTGCGTACTGTCGATCTGAGAAGATGCGCATAGACGGTGGCAGAGCAGCTGAGCGATCTGGAAGCTGCCCTTCGCCCGCCTAATGATCGACTCTTTCTCTTGAATATGAACGTGAAGCGCCTGTTCACCCCTCGTGATCAGCTCGGCGACTTTCTCGTCTGGATTGGCTTCCAGGCGGAAAACGTCGATGCGCAAGCCGAGGTCGGAAGCGAACTTCACCAGTTGCTGACCCGCCTTGTTGATCCCGATCAGGATCAACTTGGAGTTCTCGTCACCGGAGTCGGCTAGGATTTTCATGTGATCGGACAGGCTGGCTTTCACCTCGTCGTTGAGACGGTGGAAGTCGTCCACAATCACGGTGCCGACGTCGGCCATGGTCGGGAGAGCAGCGATATACTCGACATCGGCCGCCTGGCGCGCGCTCAGTGTCGTGGCCCCTCCGGGTATAGCGCCGGCTTCCTTCAGGTCCTTGATCACTCTTGTGACCGTCGTCGTCTTGCCGATGCCAGAGGGGCCCTCGATGACCAGACAGCGTCCTGGCGTCCGTATCGACACTTTAATCTCGTTATACCGAGCGGGCTCTACGAACGTGTACGTAGGCATCCCCGACAAGCAATAGACTTGCTCAAGCACTGCCGACACGCGATCATCCTCCTATTGAGCACTTGGATATTAACCAAAGATTGCGATCTGGCAAGCGTGCGGGCGAGGATTGTAACGGCTCGCAGCTATTTAAGGATCCAGAATTTCGAATTGGCCTGCTGTCGGTTTCGCGGACACCACCTTAAGGGAATTCGGCCATCCGTTTGAACTCTGCCGGGCTGGGGCAGCCGATCGTCGGGTGCTCGCGGTCCGGTTGTGGAAGTGTTCAATGTAGTCGAACACTTCGGCCGTAGCCACGCTGCGAGGCGGCCGGGCCGTGTGCGGGCGGCGCGCGGAGGTGGATGGTCAGTCCACAAACCGGGCGCGGTAGGCGGAGGGGGTTTCGCCGGTGCGGGCGCGGTAGCGGCGGGAGAAGTAGGGCGGGTCGCGGAAGCCGAGGCGGAAGCCGATTTCGGCGACGGGCAGGCGTGTGAAGGCGAGCAGGCGGCTCGCTTCGGTCATCACCGCCATTTCGATGTAGCGGGCGGCGCTCTGCCCGGTGGCGGTCTGGCAGATGCGGGTGAGGTGGCCGGGGGTGACGGCCAGTGCCGCTGCGTATTCGGCGACGCCCCAGCCGTCCGGGAGGTGCCGCGCCAGCAGGCGATCGAGGTCCAGAAGGCGGCGGTGGACCAGCGGCGAGACCTCGGCCGCCTCCTGAGCGGCGATTTCGGCGAGCGCGGCGAGAAGGCTCTGCGCCAGACCCGCCAGCAGCACCGCGCGGAACGGGCCGGAGCCGCGGAAAGCCGTGGCGATCTCGCCGGCCAGTGCCAGCACGCGCGGGTCGGCACGCCCGATGAACGGCCGCGCCAGCCGGGCGGCCAGTTCATCCGAACCCGTGACGATCGCCGAGACGATGGTGAGCGGGATCGACAGCACCAGCCCCTCGGCCCCCATGCGGAACGAGAAGCCGTGCACCGCCCGCACTGGCACGAACAGCACCATGCCATCGTCAAGCTGCCGGTCCGTGCCGTCGACGCGCACCCGCGCCTGCCCCTGATGCATCAGGAAGACCTGCACCATCTCGCGATGGCGGTGCGGGGCGATGACCCAGTCGTGCAGCCGCGCGCGGTCCCAGATCCGCTCGCAGTGGATGACATCGGGAAAGGCGCCGGTTTCGCCGAAGAGATTGAAGACCGGAATTTGCGACTGCAACACCATGCCTGAAAAGTACCATTCATTGCCGTATCCGTCCATTCGCGCGGAAGCCCCCGCGGGCTAGATCCGAACTCCGGGAGAAATCGCCAGAGCGGAGAAAATGGGATGAATACGCAGGTCGCAATCATCGGCGGCGGACCCTCGGGGCTGCTGCTGTCGCAACTGCTGAACCGCGCGGGCATCGCGACGGTGATTCTGGAGCGGGGCACCCGCGACCACGTGCTGTCGCGTATCCGGGCCGGCATTCTGGAGTGGGGCTCGGTGGAGATGATGCGCGAAGCCGGCGTCGGCGCGCGCATGGATGCCGAGGGCTTTCCCCACGACGGCACCTACATCACCGATGCCGACCTGATGGTGCATATCGATTTTCTGGCCCTGACCGGCAAGCGCGTGATGGTCTATGGCCAGACTGAGGTGACGCAGGACCTCTATCAGGCGCAGGATGCAATGGGCACGACCATCATCCACGGCGTGGAAGATGTGCGCATTCTCGATCTCGACGGTCCGCAGGCGGCGGTCGAATATACGGTGGGCGGCGAGCGCAAGCGGCTGACCTGCGCCTATGTCGCCGGCTGCGACGGTTTCCACGGCGTCAGCCGCAAGACCATTCCGGAGGAGAAGCGGCAGGCGTTCGAGCGTGTCTATCCCTTTGGCTGGCTTGGCATTCTGTCGCGCACGCCGCCGGTGAACGACGAGCTGATCTATGCCAACTCGCCGCATGGTTTTGCGCTGGCGTCCATGCGCAACGAGAATCTGGTGCGCTATTATGTGCAGGTTCCGCTGTCCGATACCGTTGAAGACTGGTCGGACGAGCGGTTCTGGGCCGAATTCAGCCGCCGTATTCCCGCTTCGGCGGCGGCGCGGCTGGTAACCGGGCCGTCCATCGAGAAGTCGATTGCACCGCTGCGCAGTTTCGTGTCGGAGCCGCTGCGCTGGGGGCGGCTGTTTCTGGTGGGCGATGCCGCGCACATCGTGCCCCCGACCGGCGCCAAGGGCCTGAACCTTGCGTTCTCGGATGTCTTCTATCTGCACCAGGCGCTCATCTCCGCTCTGAAGCGCGGCGACGAGAGCGGCATCGACCGCTATTCCGAGGTTGCGCTGCGCCGCATCTGGAAGGCGATGCGCTTCAGCTGGCAGATGACCATGATGCTGCATCGTTTCGACGGCGAGGACAACTTTGCGGCCCAGATGCGGCGGGCGACGCTGGCCCATCTGGCCGAATCGGAAACGGCCCGCCGCGATCTGGCCGAAAACTACGTCGGCCTGCCGTTCTGACCGGGCGGACCGGCGGCGCCGCAACCCGGCCCGCCGGTCCGCAATTGCCCGCGCCATTTTTTTGTTGCGACCGCAACAAAAGTGTTTGACGTCCGTCAATCTTCTGAATAAGCAATAATGCAAGGCACGCCGGAAAACGCGCGGCCAGAAGATAATCAAACGCAAGCAAAAGAAATGAGTCGCCGCAACTCTGCGGCGAACGCAAAATTTCATGCCTGCTTTACGGGATGGAAAACATGGCGCATTACGCATCGCAATCGGATGCAACGGAGTCGTCTGGCAATGAGCGCTGGACGCCCTTGCGGGTCACCATCATCGCCATTTGCTTTCTGCTGAATGCTCTCGACGGCATGGACATTGTCATCATGTCCTATGTCGCGCCGGTTCTGAAAGCGTCGTGGAATCTGACGCCGGAGGTTCTGGGCACCGTGTTCAGCGCTTCGCTTGCCGGCATGGCGATCGGCGGCCTGTTCATTGCGCCGCTGGCCGATAAATTCGGCCGCCGGCCGCTCATTGTCACCCTGCTGACGGTCATCACCCTCGCCATGCTGGCGAGCGGCATGGTGCGTAATGTCGAGGAACTGATCGTTCTGCGGACCATCATCGGCATGTCGGTCGGCGCTTTCCTCGCCAGCGTCACCACGATTGCGGCCGATTTCGCGCCGCGGCGGCAGCAGAACATGATCGTTGCCTTCGCGATTGCCGGCTACCCGCTGGGAGCGGTGCTGACCGGCCTTGCGGTTGCCCATGCGATGCCGGTCTGGGGCTGGCGGGCGATGCTGATGGGCGCGGGCGGCATTTCGCTCATCGTGCTGCCGGTGGTGGTGTTCGTGCTGCCGGAATCGATCGATTACCTGAAGCGCATCCAGCCCAGAGACGCGCTGGCGCGGCTCAACAGCCTGCTGCACCGGCTGGGCGAGCCGCCGCTCGCCGTGCTGCCGCCGCCGGCCGGCCGCCGGAAGGCCGCCGTCGCCGCGCTGTTCGCCGAGGGCCGCATGGCGGGCACCCTCTGCCTGTGGCTCGCCATCATCATGGGCTTCATGACCTTTTACTTCCTGGTGTCGTGGATCACCCAGCTTTCGGTGCAGGCCGGTCTTGCCGTCAGCAATGCGATCTATGCCGGGGCGCTGTTCAACCTTGGCGGCTTCATCGGCACGCTGGTGCTCGGCACGCTCAGTGCCCGGTTCGGGCTGCGGCCGGTCACCTGCGCGGCGATGATGGCGGGTGCGGTGGTCGTGGCGGCGTTCGGCTATGTCTCGGCCTCGCTGGCGGTCACACTGGCACTCGCCTTCTGCGTCGGATTTGCCACCAACGGCGGCTTCAATGCGTTCTATGCGCTCGCTGCCGCGCTCTATCCCTCCGAAATCCGCTCCACCGGCATCGGCTGGGCGATGGGGGTGGGCCGGCTCGGTGCGGTGGCGGGCCCGATGCTGGGCGGCATCCTGATCGGTCAGGGTCTCGGCCTTGCCGCTCTGCTGGTCGTGTTCGCCATTCCGCTTGTGATAGCCGGCACCGCTGCGCTGTTCGTGCAGCAGCGGGGCCCCTCTGCGGCGCCGCAGGTTGGCGGCCTCGTGAAAGGACTGTGAAGATGTCGCCCGGAAGCTCTTATGATGTCGTGGTCGTCGGCTCCGGTGCCGGCGGCCTGACCGCCGCCATCACGGCGAAGAAGAACGGCCTTTCGGTGGTCGTTCTGGAAAAGGCGCCGGTTTTCGGCGGCACCACAGCCTTTTCCGGCGGCGTGGCGTGGATCCCCGGCAATCCGCATTTCGAGGACAACGGCACGAAGGTCGACCGCGCCGCCGTTCACACCTACATGCGCCACGAAGCCGGCAATGGCTACCGGGCCGATTTCGTCGATGCCTATCTCGACTACGGCCCGGAAATGCTGCGCTTTCTGGAGCGCGAGACGGAGGTGAAGTTCGTTCCCACGCTCTATCCGGATTATCACCCGGAGGCGCCGGGCGGCGTGCAGATCGGCCGCTCGGTGACCGCTGCGGCCTATGACGGACGGCGGCTCGGCAGCGAACTGGCGCGTCTGCGCCCGCCGCTGAAGACGATCACCTTCATGGGGATGATGTTCAATTCCTCCAACAACGATCTCAAGCACTTCTTCAACTTCACCAAGTCACCGGTTTCGGCTGCCTATGTGACGAAGCGGCTTGCGGTGCACATGAGCCATCTCGCCCGGCACGGCCGCGGGGTGCAGCTCACCTCCGGCAACGCGCTGGCGGCGCGGCTGGCGAAATCGGCCTTCGATCTCGGCATCGAGATCGTCACCGAGGCGCCGGTGGTGGAACTGACGCGGCAGGACGGGCGCATCACGGGCGTCGTCGCCCGCATCGCGGGCACGCCGCAGCGCATTGCGGCGGTGCGCGGCGTGGTGCTGGCGGCCGGCGGCTTTGCGCGCGATGCCGCCCGCGTCGGCACGCTCTATCCCCATGTCGCGGCCGGCGGCACCCACTTCACCCCGGTTCCGGAAAGCAACACCGGCGACGGCATTGCTCTCGGCGAGGCTGCCGGCGGGCACCTTTCGGAGGGGATGCCGCATGCCGCCGCGTGGATGCCGGTTTCCCGCGTGCCGTTCCCGGATGGCGAGGTCGCTTTCCCGCATCTGGTCGACCGCTACAAGCCCGGCTTCATCATGGTCACGGCTTCGGGCCGGCGCTTCGTGAACGAGAGCGCCTCCTATCACGATGTCGGCGCGGCCATGATCGCCGCCTGTCAGGGCGGCCGCGAAACGGCGGCGTGGCTGATCGCCGATCACCGCACCGTGCGCAAATACGGCATCGGCTTCGTCAAGCCCTATCCGATGCCGCTCGGCCCGCACATCCGCTCCGGCTATCTGCGCCGCGGCCAGACCCTTGAGGATCTCGCCCGCCAGATCGGCGTCGACGCCGTGGCGCTGGCCGACGAGGTGCGCACTTACAACGAGGATGCGCGGCAGGGCCGCGACCGCAAATTCGGCCGCGGCACCTCCGGCTTCAACCGCTATCTGGGCGATGCCAACCACAAGCCGAACCCGAACGTCGCGCCGGTGGAGCGCGGGCCGTTCTATGCGCTGCGCATCGAGATGGGCGATCTCGGCACCTTCGCGGGCCTCGTCACCGATACGCAGGCCCGCGTTCTCGACGGGCAGGGCGCCCCGGTCGGCGGCCTCTATGCCGTCGGCAACGACGCTGCCTCCATCATGGGCGGGGCCTATCCGGGCGCCGGCATCACCATCGGCCCGGCCATGACGTTCGGCTATATCGCCGGTCTGGCCCTTGCCGGCCGCATCACCGCCGCTGCCGCGCAGAGCGCGGCATGACCGGGAGAAACGCCATGCTCACGGCCCCTGCCGGCCGCCCCCTCGTCAACCTGCGGCGCTACACCATCACGCCGCGGCGCATGGGGGAGTTTCTGGATGTCTTCGACCGGATGGCGATGCCGGTGCTGCTGGAAACTCTCGGTCCGCCGATCGGCTTCTATACCACCGTGATCGGCTCGCTGAATCAGGTCGTGCACCTGTGGGCCTATCGCGATTTCGCAGATATGGAGGCGCGCTGGAAGGCGCGCGACACCCATCCGCGCTTCGCGGACTATCTGAAGGCCTCCGGTCACCTGATCGTGGCGCAGGAAGATGAGGTGGTGCGGGCCGTGCCGCTGCCATCGCTGGCGGCAACGGCGGGCTGAGAGCGGTCAGCGCTCGCCCTGCGGTGCGTCCTGCGCGCGCTGCAGGGCATCGCTTTCCACCGCCGGCAGGTTGCCGATCAGCCGGTGGAAGAAGTCGAGCAGCTGTTCCACCTCGTCGGCGCTGAAGCCGGCGAGCAGTGCCTGCTCGCGGGCGCGCGCCACAGGCAGCACGGCCCGGTGCAGCGCCAGCCCCTCGGCGGTCAGGGCCGCCTCGCGGCGGCGGCGCCCGCCGTCGCGCATTTCCACGAGGCCGCGCTGTTCCATGCCAGACAGCGAGCGGCTGACGGAACTCTTGTCGAGGCCGATCGACTGCGCCATGGCAATGACATTCGACCACGGCTCGACGGCGAGATGGCAGAGAATCCGCCACTCAACCACGCCGATCCCGAATCGCCGGTGGTATTCCAGCGAGGCACCGGTGCCGAGGCGGCTCGAAAAGCTGGTGCTCAGCGCGCCGATGCAGCGGCGAAGGTCGAAGTGGTCCGATTGCATCCTGTCCTCTCGGGCGCAGCCGCGTTGCTGCGCCGTTCGTCTGGTCGGCAAAGGCCGGCAGGGTTTCCGCGCAGCGCTCGTCCGCGGGGGCCGGCCTCAGACTAAGCCGGTTGTGCGGCCGGTGTCATGTTGTTATCGCAACAAATACAACAGCCAAATCCAACAGCAAAGAGAAGTGAGGATAACCCATGGGCTGGCTGCAGCTTGATGGCAGAACGGTCGTCGTCACCGGAGCGGGCGGCGGCATCGGCATGGCGGTGGCGCGGGCGTTTGCGGCGGAGGGCGCGCGGGTCGTGCTGCTCGACCGCGAAGGCGGGGCGCTGCCGCAACTGGCGGCGGAGCTGGGCGGCGGCGCGGTTGCGATGACGTGCGACCTGTCGCAGCCCGATGAAATTGCCGCTGCCGCCGCCGCTGTGGAGGCGGATGGCGGGGCGGATGTGCTCGTCAACAACGCTGCCGTGCTGCGCCCGGCACCGCTCGCCGCGGTTTCGCAGGCCGACTGGTCGCAGATGCTCGCCGTCAACCTCACCGGCTGCCTGCTCGCCGCGCAGGCCTTCGGCCGCGGCATGCTGGAGCGCGGCCGCGGCGCGCTCGTCCACGTCAGTTCCATTGCCGCCAGCCAGCCGCAGCCGGCCAGCGGCGCCTACTCGCCCTCCAAGGCGGCGCTCACCATGCTGTCGCGTCAGCTTGCGGCGGAATGGGGCCCGCGCGGCGTGCGCTCCAACTGCGTCAGCCCGGGGCTGGTGGAAACGCCGATGTCGGCGAAGTTCTATGCCGATGCCGACGTGCGGGCGCGGCGTGAGGCGATGGTGCCGCTGCGGCGCATCGCGACACCGGCGGACATGGCCGACGTGGCGCTGTTTCTGGCCTCCGACCGCGCGGCCTATGTGACCGGGCAGGAAATCGTCGTCGACGGCGGCCTGTCGCAGAGCCTGATGGGTCTGGTGCCGCGCCCGGGCTTTTCCTGAGCCGGGCCGCCGGCCGGCCTCGACGCCGGCGCGGCGCAATGGGATGATCGCCCGGTTGTGGCAGCCCCGCCGCGAAGCGGCGGGCGCATCTTCCGGGAGCGCAGGCGTCGTGCGGATCGACTTCCTCGGTGTCGAGGCCTTTCTCAGCATTGCCGAACGCGGCAGCTTCCAGCGGGCTGCCACGCACCTGAACCTGTCGCAGACGGCGCTGAGCCACCGCATCCGCAAGCTGGAGACGGACCTCGGCGTCAAGCTCTTCACCCGTACCACCCGTCAGGTTTCGCTGACGCCGGCCGGCGCCGAACTGCTGCCCGGCGCGCGGGAGATGCTGCAGAACCTGACGGCTTCCTACGAGGCGCTGAAGGTGCGCGGACAGGAGCGGCAGAAGCGGCTGGCGTTCGGCTGCCTGCCGACCATCGCCACCTACCGGCTGCCGCCGCTGCTGGCGGCGTTCTCGCGCCTGCAGCCGGATATCTCCGTTCAGATCCACGATAATTCGGCCAACGAGATTGCCACGCTCGTCAACAGCGGCGAGGCGGAGTTCGGCATCACCGTGCTGTCGGCGGCGCGCTGGGATCTGGAGATGAAGCCGCTCATGAAAGAGCGCTATCTGCTGCTGTGCCCGGAAGACCACCCGCTCGCCCGGCGCGAGGCCGTGGGCTGGAGCGATATCGAGGGCGAGCCGCTGGTGCGCATCAGCCCGCAGGCCTCCAACCGCACCATTCTCGACGCGGCGCTCGGCAGCCGGCGCGAGCACATGTGGTGGCGCTACGAGGTGCAGCACCTCGCCACCGCCGTCAGTCTCGTTGCCGCGCGCGTGGCGCTGACGGTGGCACCCAGCCTGTCCGTCGACCCCGCCGGCACGCCCGGCGTGCGCACCGTCGCCATCCGCAATCCCACCGTCAGCCGCACCCTCGGCCTCGTCATGCGGCGCGGCTATCCGCTCTCCGATGCGGCGGGCCTGATGCTCGACCTGATCCGCCGCGATCTCGGCGACCGCGAGGGCGAGGACTGAGCCGCAGCGCGTTCGGTGAATTTCTTTCATGAGAGCTGCCATTCTTGTCATTTGAAATCATCTGAGCGGACCGACACTTTCTCCCCCGGACAAGGGAGCGGAACGTGTCGGAGATTCACGCAATCGCATTCATCGGCTATGGCGAGGTCGGCACGCTGTTCGCCCGTCAGTTGCAGGCCGTTCGCCCGCTGGCCGTTGCCGCCTACGACATCAAGCTCGATGCGGACCAGACGGCGGCGCCGCTGCGCACCGTTGCCGCCGCCGATGGCGTGCGTCTGGCCGCCAGCGCGGCGGAGGCGGCTGCGGGCGCCGATGTGGTGTTTTCCGCGGTTACCGCCGATCAGGCCGAAAGCGTGGCGCTGGCCGCCCGCGCGTGGCTGAAGCCCGGCCAGATGCTGTTCGACGTCAATTCCGCCTCGCCGGCCACCAAGGCGCGCGCCGGCGCGGCGCTGGCCGCCGCCGGGCTCGATTATGTCGAAGGCGCGGTCATGGCGCCGGTGGCGGTGCCGGGCATCCGGGTGCCGGTGCTCTCCGGCGGCGCGCGCGCCGCTGCGCTGACGGAGGCGCTCAACGCCTGCGGCATGAACATCCGGGCCGTCTCCGGGACCATCGGCCGGGCCTCGGCCACCAAGCTGTGCCGCTCGATCATGATCAAGGGCATCGAGGCGCTGATCATCGAGAGTGCGGCCGCCGCGGCGCAGTGGGGCGTTTCCGACGATGTGTTCGCCTCGCTTAACGCCACCTTCCGCGATGCCGACTGGGCCGAACTCGCCCCGCTGATGGATCAGCGCGTGGCCCGCCACGGCGTGCGCCGCGCGGCCGAGATGCGCGAGGCGGCGGCCATGCTGGCCGATATGGGCCGCCCCGGCGATCTCGCGCTGGCGGTGGCCGCGGCCCACGCCCGGCGCGCCGGCAGCAAGTGAACCGCGGGGCCGCCGTGGCCCGCGCGGGAAACGACAAAAAACGACCGGGAGGCACGACCATGCCCGCAAGCACCCAGACCGCCGTTCCGTGCATCCTGATGCGCGGCGGCACCTCCAGAGGTCCGTTCTTCCGCGAGGCGGACCTGCCGGCCGACATCGCCACCCGCGACCGGGTGCTGCTGGCCGTGATGGGGTCGCCCGATGCCCGCCAGATCAACGGGCTGGGCGGCGCCCACCCGCTGACCAGCAAGGTCGGCATCGTGCGGCCGGGCCGGGAGCCGGGCGTTGATCTCGATTTCCTGTTTGCCCAGCTGCAGCCGGCCAGAGACACCGTCGACACCACGCCGAACTGCGGCAACATGCTGGCCGCCGTGGTGCCCTTCGCCCTTGAGACCGGCATGGTGGCGCCGCGGGGCGAAACCAGCACCTTCCGCGTGCTGACCCTCAACACCGGCATGGCGGCGGATATTACCGTGCGCACCCCCGGCGGGGCGGTGGAGTATGAAGGCGAAGCGCGCATCGACGGTGCGCCGGGCACGGCCGCCCCGGTCGATATCGCCTTTCTCGACACGGCCGGCTCGGTCTGCTCCGGCCTGCTGCCCACGGGCCGGGTGCGCGACACCATCGCCGTGGAAGGCGAGGGCTTTGCGCCGTTCTCCGTGGATGTCACCTGCATCGACAACGGCATGCCGCTGGTGATCTTCCATGCCGCCGCGCTCGGGCGCACCGGCTATGAGAGCGTGGCCGATCTCAACGCCGACACCGAACTGAAGACAAAGGTCGAGGCGCTGCGGCTGAAGGCGGCGCTGGCCATGGGGCTCGGCGACGTCTCGGCGGCCAATTATCCGAAGATGACGCTGATCGCGCCGCCGCGCGCCGGCGGCGCCATCTCCACCCGCAGCTTCATTCCCCATGTCTGCCACGATGCCATCGGCGTTCTGGCGGCGGTGACGGTGGCCACGGCCTGTGTGCTGCCGGGCTCGGTGTGCGAGGGGCTGGCGACGGTGCCGGAAAGCCTGACGCCGACGGTCTCGGTGGAGCATCCGACCGGCGAATTCAGCGTGACGCTGGAGCGCGATGCCGAAGACCCGACGCGCGTGCACAAGGCGGCGCTGCTGCGCACGGCCCGCGCGCTGATGCGCGGCGAGGCCCTCGTGCCGCGCTCCGTGTGGGACGGTGCCGGCACAGCCGGCGCGTGAACGGACAGATCCCATTCATAAAACAACAAGACGCCCGGACCGGCCGAAAAGGCTGGCCGAAGGCGCCCTATCAAAGGGAGGCCCCAATGGCCGCGGCTGACGAGCGGACGATCGATGTCCGCACCTTCATCGACGGGCAACCGTTCTCCGGCTTTCAGTGGATGATCTTCGCGCTGTGCGTCGCCATCGTCCTGCTGGATGGCTTCGATACGGCCGCCATCGGCTATATCGCGCCCTCGCTGATCGGCGAGTGGAACATTGCCAGACCGGATCTGGCGCCGGTTCTGAGTGCGGCGCTGTTCGGGCTGGCCGGCGGGGCGCTGTGCTCCGGCCCGCTTGCCGACCGGTTCGGCCGCAAGCTGGTGCTGCTGGCGGCCGTGGCGGTGATGGGCGTGGCGAGCCTTGCGGCCGCCTTTTCCCACGACCTGACGGCGCTGGTGATCTGGCGTTTCGTCACCGGTCTCGGCCTTGGTGCCGCCATGCCCAACGCAGTGACACTGACGGCGGAATATTGCCCGGAAAAGCGCCGGGCGCTGGTGACCAACACCATGTTCTGCGGCTTTCCGCTGGGGGCGGCGGTGGGCGGCTTTGTGGCGGCGTGGATGATCCCCCACTTCGGCTGGCGCAGCGTGCTGGCGGCCGGCGGCGTGGTGCCTCTGGTGCTGGTGGTGCTGATGGCGCTGCTGCTGCCGGAATCGGTGCGCCATCTGGCCAGCCACGGCGCCCCGGCGGAGAAGATCCGCCGCATTCTCAGCCGGATCTCGGCCTCTGCCCGCACCGCCACCCGTTTCGTGCTCGACGAGGGCGCCGGCGCGGCGGCCCCGGTAAAGGCCTCGGCCGGGCGCGGCATCGCCGTGGTGTTTTCCGGCCATTACCTGCTCGGCACGCTGTGCCTGTGGGTGGCCTATTTCATGGGACTGGTCATCTTCTACGGTCTCATCAACTGGATGCCGATCATCCTGCGCGACAGCGGCATCTCGCCGACGCAGGCGACGCTGATCTCGGCGCTGTTCCCGCTCGGCGGTTTCGGCGCCATCCTCACCGGCTGGCTGATGGACCGCTTCCAGGCCGACCGCGTCGTCGCCCTCGGCTTCCTGCTGACTGCCGGCGCCGTCTATGTCATCGGCCAGGCGGTCGGTCAGGTCGGGCCGCTCACGCTCACGGTGTTCGTGGCCGGCACGGTCATGAACACGGCGCAGTCGTCGCTGCCGGCCCTTGCCGCCATGTTCTACCCCACGCAGGGTCGCGCCACCGGCGTTGCCTGGATGCTCGGTGTCGGCCGGTTCGGCGGCATCGCCGGTTCGTTCCTCGTGGCCGAACTGGGCCGGCGGGCCCTTGGCGTGGAAACGGTGTTTCTGGTCATGGCCGTGCCCGCCCTCATCGCTGCCGCCGCCATCTTCATCAAGGCGGCGCTCGGTCCGCGGCCGGATGCCGCCGTCGGGCGCGCGGTCTCTCTCGGCCACTGAGCCGGCCCTTCCGAACATCCCCGCTATCGTCAGGTTCGTTCCATGATTATCGATTGTCACGGCCACTACACGACGGCGCCGAAGGCGCTGGAGGAATGGCGCAACCGGCAGATCGCCGGTATCAAGGATCCCTCGCAGGCCCCGCGCGTCAGCGAACTGAAGATCTCCGACGACGAACTGCGCGAAACCATCGAGCAGAATCAGCTGCGGCTGATGCGCCAGCGCGGCAGCGATCTCACCATCTTCTCGCCGCGTGCCTCGTTCATGGCCCATCACATCGGCGATTTTCAGGTCTCTTCCACCTGGGCGGCGATCTGCAACGAACTGTGCTACCGCGTCTCGCAGCTGTTCCCGGAAAACTTCATCGGCGCGGCCATGCTGCCGCAGAGCCCCGGCGTCGATCCGGCGACCTGCCTGCCGGAACTGGAAAAGTGCGTCCGCGATTATGGCTTCGTCGGCATCAACCTCAACCCCGATCCTTCCGGCGGCCACTGGACCAGCCCGCCGCTGACCGACCGGCTGTGGTATCCCGTCTATGAGAAGATGGCGGAACTGGACATCCCGGCGATGGTCCATGTCTCCACCAGTTGCAACGCCTGCTTCCACACCACCGGCGCCCACTACATCAACGCCGATACGACCGCGGTGATGCAGCTCATTCAGGGCGATCTGTTCCGCGACTTCCCGACCCTGCGCTTCGTCATTCCCCATGGCGGCGGCGCGGCGCCCTATCACTGGGGTCGCTATCGCGGGCTGGCGCAGGAAATGAAGAAGCCGCTTCTGAAGGACCACATCCTGAAGAACGTGTTCTTCGATACCTGCGTTTACCATCAGCCGGGCGTCAACCTGCTGACCTCCGTCATTCCGGTTGAGAACATCCTGTTCGCGTCCGAGATGATCGGTGCGGTGCGCGGGGTCGATCCGGAGACCGGGCACTATTACGACGACACCAGACGCTATATCGAAGCGGCCCGCAACCTGACGGACGACGACCGTTACCGCATCTACGAAGGCAACGCACGGCGGGTCTATCCGCGCCTCGATGCCGCGCTGAAGGCCGCGGGCCGTTGAGCCTCGCCGGCGGAGAAAGACGAAAGGAAACGTCCATGACTGAACTGGGCATCGTCAGGCGTAACATCGAACGGGCACCGGCGGATGCGGCGGACGCGCTCGCCCGCTTCGGATCGGCCACCGTTCACGAGGCCATGGGCCGGCTCGGGCTGATGAAGCCCTATATGCGGCCGGTGTGGTCCGGGTCGCCGGTCGGAGGCACGGCGGTGACCGTGCTGCTGCACCCCGGCGACAACTGGATGATGCATGTGGTGGCCGAGCAGATCCGCCCGGGCGACATCGTGGTTGCCGCCATCACCGCCGAATGCACCGACGGCTATTTCGGCGACCTGCTCGCCACCTCCTTCATGGCGCGCGGCGCCCGCGCGCTGGTCATCGATGCCGGCGTGCGCGATGTCACCACGCTGAAGGAGATGGGCTTTCCGGTGTGGAGCAAGTGCATCAGCGCCAAGGGCACCATCAAGGCGACGCTCGGCTCGGTGAACGTGCCGGTGGTGTGCGCCGGCGCGCTGGTCAACCCGGGCGATGTGGTGGTGGCCGACGACGACGGCGTGGTGGTGGTGCCGGCGGCCCTCGCCCGCAAAACCGCCGAGGCGGCCGCCCGGCGCGAGGCGCTTGAGGCGGAAAAGCGCGCCACGCTGGCCGCCGGCGTGCTGGGCCTCGACATGTATCAGATGCGCGGACCGCTGGAGAAGGCGGGGCTGCGCTATGTCGACTGAGGGAGCCGCATCCGTGACCACGACCCTCTCGCGGCCGGTTTCCGGCCCCTTCGAGAAAACGCCCGGCTGGCTGGACTGGTATGACGGCCCGGCGAAGCCGGCCTTCGTGCTGCCCGCCGGGGCGGTCGATGCCCATTGCCATGTGTTCGGGCCGGGGGCTGAGTTCCCCTATGCGCCGGAACGCAAGTACACCCCGTGCGATGCCGGCAAGGCCGATCTTTTCGCCCTGCGCGACCGGCTCGGCTTTACGCGCAATGTCGTGGTGCAGGCGACCTGCCACGGCGCCGACAATGCGGCGATGGTCGATGCCTGCCTGTCGTCCGGCGGGCGGGCGCGGGGCGTGGCCACGGTGCGCCGTTCGGTCAGCGATGCGGAGCTGGAGCGGCTGCATGCCGCCGGCGTGCGCGGCGTGCGCTTCAATTTTGTCCGGCGGCTGGTCGATTTCACGCCGAAGGACGAACTGATGGAGATCGCCGGCCGCATCGCCCGCCTCGGCTGGCATGTGGTGATCTATTTCGAGGCCGCCGATCTGGAAGGGCTGTGGGATTTCTTCACCGCCCTGCCGACCACTGTGGTCGTGGACCACATGGGCCGTCCGGACGTGACGAAGCCGGTGGACGGGCCGGAGTTCGGGCTGTTCCTGCGCTTCATGCGCGAGAACCCGAACGTGTGGAGCAAGGTGAGCTGCCCGGAGCGGCTTTCCGTGACCGGCCCGAAGGCGCTTGGCGGCGAGCGCGCGCCCTACCGCGATGTGGTGCCCTTTGCGGCGCGGGTGGTGGCGGAGTTCCCCGACCGCGTGCTGTGGGGCACCGACTGGCCCCATCCGAACCTGAAGGATCACATGCCGGATGACGGCCTGCTGGTCGACTTCATTCCCGCCATCGCCCCGACCGCCGCGCTTCAGCGCAAGCTGCTGGTCGAAAACCCGATGCGCCTCTACTGGCCCGAGGAAGCTGTCTGAGCCATGTCTCTGGAAAAACCCTATCTGGATGTGCCCGGCACCACCATCTTCGACGCCGATCAGGCGCGCGAGGGCTACTGGCTGAACCAGTTCTGCATGTCGCTGATGAAGGCGGAGAACCGGACCCGCTTCAAGGCCGGCGAACGCGCCTATCTCGACGAATGGGCGATGACCGAGGACCAGAAGCAGGCGGTGATGGCGCGCGACCTCAACCGCTGCATCGCGCTCGGCGGCAACATCTATTTCCTCGCCAAGATCGGCGCCACGGACGGCGCCAGCTTCCAGCAGATGGCCGGCTCCATGACCGGCATGACCGAGGAAGAATACCGCGCGATGATGCTGGCCGGCGGCCGCTCCGTCGCCGGCAACCGTTATCTCGGCGAGGACGGCGATGCCCAGCCGCACCGCCAGCCGCAGGGCCGCGCCGGCGAAGCCGCGCGGAAGGGAGACGCCTGAGATGGCCCGCATTACCGCTTCTGTTTATACATCCCATGTTCCGGCCATCGGCGCGGCGCTCGATCTCGGCAAGAGCGGCGAGCCCTACTGGCAGCCGCTGTTCGCCGGCTACGAGCCCTCCAAGGCGTGGATGAAGGAGAACACGCCGGACGTGATCTTCCTCGTCTATAACGACCACGCCAATGCCTTCAGCCTCGACCTGATCCCCACCTTCGCCATCGGCACGGCGGCTTCCTATCAGCCGGCCGACGAGGGCTGGGGGCCGCGGCCGGTGCCGGCGGTGGAAGGCCACCCCGCGCTTGCCGCCCACATCGCCCAGTCGGTGATCCAGCAGGATTTCGATCTGACGGTGGTGAACGCCATCGATGTCGACCATGGCCTGACGGTGCCGCTCAGCCTGATGTTCGGTCAGCCGGAAGCCTGGCCCTGCAAGGTCATCCCGTTCGCGGTCAACGTGGTGCAATATCCGGTGCCGTCGGGGGCGCGCTGCTTTGCGCTGGGGCAGGCGATCCGCCGCGCGGTGGAAAGCTTCGAGGAGCCGCTCAAGGTGCAGATCTGGGGCACCGGCGGCATGAGCCACCAGCTTCAGGGTGCCCGCGCCGGCCTCATCAATGCCGACTGGGACAACGCCTTCCTCGATCGCATCATTGCCGACCCGGTCGGCCTTTCGCAGGTGCCGCACATCGAATATGTCCGCGAGGCCGGTTCGGAAGGCATCGAACTGGTGATGTGGCTGATCGCCCGCGGGGCCATGTCCGATATCGCCGGCGGTCCGCCGCCGAAGGTGCTCCACCGTTTCTTCCACGTGCCGGCGTCGAACACGGCCGTCGGCCATCTCATTCTCGAAAATGGCTGATCCGAGGACATTCCTGTCATGACCAAGCCCCTCAAAGTCGCTCTCGCCGGGGCCGGCGCCTTCGGCATCAAGCATCTCGATGCCATCGCCGGGATCGACGGCGTCGATGTGGTTTCGATCGTCTCGCGGGATCTGGAAAAGACCCGCGCGGTGGCCGGAAAATACGGCATCGCCCATGCCACGACGACCCTCGACGAGGCTCTGGCGCTGCCTGAGCTCGACGCGGTGATCCTGTGCACCCCGACCCAGATGCACGCCGCGCAGGCGATGGCCTGCCTGAAGGCCGGCAAGCACGTGCAGACGGAGATTCCGCTGGCCGACAGCCTGGCCGACGCCCGGGCGGTGGTGGCGCTGCAGAAAGAAACCGGCCTCGTCGCCATGTGCGGCCACACCCGCCGCTTCAACCCCTCGCACCAGTATGTGCACCGGCGGATCGCGGCGGGCGAGTTCAACGTCCAGCAGATGGATGTGCAGACCTATTTCTTCCGCCGCACCAACATGAACGCCCTCGGCCAGCCGCGCAGCTGGACCGACCACCTGCTGTGGCACCACGCCGCCCACACCGTGGATCTGTTCGCCTATCAGGCCGGCAGCCCCATCGTGAAGGCCAATGCCATTCAGGGGCCGATCCATCCGGTGCTCGGCATCGCCATGGATATGTCGATCCAGCTCAGGGCGGAGAACGGCGCCATCTGCACTCTGTCGCTGTCGTTCAACAACGAAGGGCCGCTCGGCACCTTCTTCCGCTATATCGGCGACACCGCCACCTACATTGCCCGCTACGACGATCTCTACACCGGCAAGGACGAGCAGATCGACGTCTCCGGGGTCGATGTCTCGATGAACGGCATCGAGCTGCAGGACCGCGAGTTCTTCGCCGCGATCCGCGAGGGCCGCGAGCCGAATGCCTCGGTGGCGCAGGTGCTGCCGTGTTACGAAGTGCTCGACGCGCTGGAAAAGCAGCTGGCGTGAGCCGGACAACCGCGCGGCGACGGCCCCGGCGTCCCCTTGGACCCGGGGTTCGCCGCCGTGCCCGACGGGCGGGAGAAACGACGATGCGACGCAGGATCGGGCCGTTTACGGTCGGGGCCATCGGCCTCGGCTGCATGAATCTCAGCCATGCCTACGGGGCCCCGCTGGGGGTGGCTGCGGGCGAGCGGGTTCTCGCGGCCGCCATCGATGCCGGCGTCGATCATTTCGACACGGCCGCGCTCTATGGCTTCGGCGCCAACGAGACGCTGGTGGGGCGGATGCTGCGGCCCTACCGCCAGCGCATCACGCTCGCCAGCAAGGGCGGCATGGCCGGGGCGGCGGGCGAGGACGGCGTGATGCGCCGCGTCATCGACGGCCGGCCGGAAGCGCTGGTGCGCAACTGCGAAGACAGCCTGCGCCGGCTCGGCACCGATGTCATCGATCTCTATTACCTGCACCGCTTCGACAAAAAGGTACCCGTCGAGGACAGCGTCGGGGCGCTGAGCGATCTGGTGCAGCGCGGTCTGGTGCGCACCATCGGGCTTTCCGAGGTTTCCGCCGAAACCCTGCGCCGGGCACACCGGGTGCATCCGGTGACGGCGGTGCAGAGCGAATATTCGCTGTGGTCGCGCAATCCGGAAATCGCGGTTCTGGCAGAAGCCCGCGCGCTGGGCGTCGCCTTCGTGGCGTTCAGCCCGCTGGCCCGCGGCTTCCTCACCGGCACACTGACCGATGTCACCGGGTTCGATGCCCGCGACATCCGCCGCGCGATGCCGCGCTTTGCGCCGGAGACCTATCCGCGCAACCTCGCGCTGCTCGATCCGTTCCGCGCACTGGCGGACGAGGCCGGCTGCACGCCGGCGCAGCTCGCGCTGGCATGGGTTCTGGCGCAGGGCGAGGAGATCGTGGCCATCCCCGGCACGACCAGCCCGGCCCACCTTGCCGAGGATCTCGGCGCGGCCGCCGTCGTGCTGCCGGCCGGCATGGCGGAGCGCCTGTCGGCGCTGTTTGCGCCGTCGGCCATTGCCGGGCCGCGCTACAACGCGCCGACCCAGAGCGAAATCGACACGGAAGAATTTCCCGCCTCCGGCGTGTGAGGCCGGGGCGTGTGCTGCAGCGTGCCGGCCGTTACCGCCCGCCTCAGCCGACGCGGGCGGCAACAGCGCGCGCGGCGGCCTCGATCTCGCCGCGGATCCAGCGGTGCGCCGGATCGGCCTGCCGGTGCCGGCTCCAGATCATGAACATCGGCATGGTCGGGCAGGGGACCGGCGGCGGCACGCTGGCAAGGGCGCGGAACAGGCTGAGCCGCAACAGCCCCGGCGCGGTCACGATCAGGTCCGTGCCGGCGACGAATGACGGCAGTGCCGAGAAGCCCGGCACCGTCACGGCGAACCGGCGCCGCAGGCCCCGTTCCGCCAGCCGGGTGTCGATGTCGAGCATCCGGCGCGGCTCGTAGACCACCGTGGCGTGGAGGGCGTCGAGATAGGCCGCCGTCGTCAGCGGCGGCTCCCGCACGGCGGCATCGAAGAACACCCGGTAACGGTCGTCGAACAGCTTTTTCTGCATCAGGTCGGCCGTTTCCGGCGGCCGCGGGCTGACGATCAGGTCGGCTCCGCCCTCGCGCAGCATGTCCGCGGTCGGCACATTGGACGGGATGATGTGCAGACACACGCCCGGCGCCGCCCCGTGCAGCCGCAGCGCCAGCGCCGGCAGCAGCGCCTCGCGCTGGAAGTCGTTGGCGGCGATGGTCACGGTGCCGCGCCAGCGTGACGGCTCGAACGCCTCCGGCGCCGGAAACCGCTCCAGATCGCGCAGCAGCCCCCGCGCCCGCTCCGCCAGCAGCAGGGCGTGCGGCGTGGGCTGGATGCCGCGCCCGGCGCGCACGAACAGCTCGTCGCCGGCAATCCCCCGCAGTTTCTGCACCATGTGGCTGACGGCCGACTGCGTCACGCCCAGCGCATCGGCTGCCGCCGTGACCGAGCCGGTTTCCACCACCGCAACGAGGATGCGCAGCAGGCGGGCGTCGAGATCCAACCAATCGAAATCGCTCATGACACACATGATGATGCAGGCGTTTTTCCGCTGCAATCGGAATGGGACAAAGGGGGCAGCCCAGCAGACAGGGAGAGAAACATGTCTCAGCAGGATAACCCGATTTACGGGACCACGCTGTTCAACGGAAATCAGGCAATGAAGGGATATGCACTCAACAGGATGTGCTTTTCCTTCAATGAAGAGGCCAGCCGCCAGCGTTTCCATGCCGATGAGGAAAGCTACATGCGGTCCTACCGGCTGAATGAGGAACAGGCGGAAGCGGTGCGCACCCGCAATGTGCTGGCCCTGATCGCGGCGGGCGGAAATATCTACTACCTCGCCAAGTTCGCCGGCATCCTCGGCCTCGATGTTCAGGACCTCGGCGCCCAGCAGACCGGCATGACCAAGGACGCCTTCAAGGCCCGCCTTCTGGAACAGGCCCGGCAGCCGGAAACCGTCTGACCGGCCGCGCCCGCGGCCCGACACCATCCGGGTGCGGTCCGGCCGGACCGGCCCCCGCAACAGCGATCACGAGGAAACCCCCATGGCCCGAATCATCGGCGGACTGACCACCTCTCACGTGCCGGCCATCGGCCGCGCCATCGAGAAGGAATTGCAGAGCGATCCCTACTGGAGCCCGTTCTTCGACGGCTTCGCGCCCGCCCACCGGTGGCTGGCAGAGCAGCAGCCCGATGTCGCGGTCGTTTTTTATAACGACCATGGCCTGAATTTTTTCCTCGACAAGATGCCCACCTTCGCTATCGGCGCGGCCGCTGAATATCAGAACGCCGACGAGGGCTGGGGCATTCCCACCGTGCCGCCGGTGGCCGGGGTGCCGGAACTGTCCTGGCATATCGTCGACCATCTGGTGGAAAACGAGTTCGATATCGTCACCTGCCAGGAGATGCTGGTCGATCACGCGGCGACGCTGCCGCTGAAGCTGTTCTGGCCGAACGGCGGCGGGCCGAAGGCCATCGTGCCGGTGCATATCAACACCGTGCAGTTCCCGCTGCCCAGGGCCTCGCGCTGTCTGGCGCTCGGCCGGGCCATCGGCGAGGCGGTGGCGCGCTGGCAGAGCGATGCCCGCGTGGTCATGATCGGCTCGGGCGGCCTCAGCCATCAGCTCGACGGCGAACGCGCCGGTTTCATCAACAAGCCGTTCGATCTCGCCTTCATGCGCAGTCTGGTGGAAGACCCGGACTGGACCGCGCGCTACAGCATCCGCGATCTGGTCGAGCAGGTCGGCACGCAGGGGGTGGAACTGCTGAACTGGCTGGCGGCCCGCGCCGCCGTGCCGGGCGCCGTGCGGCAGGTGCACGCCAATTATCACATCCCCATCAGCAACACCGCCGCCGGCATGATGGTGCTGGAAGCGGCCTGAGCGCCGCAACCGGCCGTCCCGCGGCCAGCGCAATGGCAGATGCGACCGAACCGCCGGCAGGGCCCTCTGCCGGCGGTTCGCGCGTTGCGGCCGGTCGGGACTCTTATCCTATGAAAGGGGGTCACGAGAAACACGATCAGAAAACAATTGTTGTCACCGACATCGAATCTTGCTAGATTCATACTCGATAAAAAACAGCCCCGAGCGCCGCTCGCAACAGAGCGGCCGCGCGCCCTGCGCGCCGACCCGACGGGTCCGGGCAACAAGATGCAACCGAGGAAACCCTTGAGGGTGCAATGTCAGTGGCAGCCAGCGGCAGTTTGCCGAACGCTTCCGTGCGTCCCGGTCCGGCCGGGCCGGTCGACGTCGGCCATATTCTCGATCATGGTCCGTGGACCGGTTATCAGAAAATCGTTCTGGTCATGGCGGCGCTCGCCGTCGTGCTTGACGGTTTCGATGTTCAGCTCATCGGCTTCGTCATTCCCTCGCTCATCCGGGAGTGGGGCATTTCCGGTTCGGCCTTCGGGCCGGTGGTGGCCGCCGGCATGTTCGGCATGGCTGTCGGCACCAGCGTCATCGGCGTGCTGGCCGACCGTCTCGGCCGCCGCCGGGCGCTGATCGCCTGCGTCGTGGTGTTCGGCCTCGCCACCCTCGGCATTGCGTGGGTCAGCAACCTGACCGAACTGATGGTGCTGCGCTTCGTTGCCGGCGTCGGCATCGGCGCGGCCATGCCGGTCGCCACCACCATGGGCTCGGAGTTCACGCCGCTGCGGGTGCGGGCGCTGGCCGTTACCCTCATCATTGTCTGCATTCCGGTCGGCGGCATCATCGCGGGCTTCATCGCGGCCAGCCTGCTGCCGCTGCAGGGGTGGCGGGGCCTGTTCGTCATCGGCGGTCTGGCGCCGCTGGCGTTCGCCGCGGTGCTGGCGCTGCTGCTGCCGGAATCGCCGCGCTTCCTCGTGCGCCGTGAGGCCCGCTGGGGCGAACTCGGCCGTCTGCTCAGCCGTCTCGGCCGGCCGGTCGCGGCCTCGGCCACCTTTGCCGACCATCACGAGCAGCACGAGGAGAGCCACACCCGCCTCCAGTCGCTGTTCCGGGGCGGCCGGCGGCGCGACACGCTGTGCCTGTGGGGTGCGTTCTTCTGCATCCTGATGGTGGTGTATTCGGTATTCTCGTGGCTGCCGACCATGCTCACCGCCGCCGGATATGGGGTGGCGCAGGCCAGCCGCGCGCTTGCCTTCTTCAATGTCGGCGGCGTGGCCGGAGCCGTTGTCTGCGCTCTCGTGGTGGGCCGCCTCGGCTCGCGCTGGCCGCTCGTCATCGCCTCGCTGCTGTCGGCCGCCGCGCTGGTGCTGGTGCGCACCGTCGGCCTCGGCGGCGCGGAGAACATCGGCCTGCTGCTGCCGGTGGTGGTCATCGCCGGCGTGTTCGTCAACGCGGTGCAGTCGCTGATCTATGCGCTGGCCACCCACGTCTACACCACCAATGTGCGCACCACCGGCGTTGCCACCGCCGCCACCATCGGCCGGGTCGGCGCCATTCTCAGCGCCTTCTACGGTGCCTTCGTCATCAGCGGCGGCGGCGCGCCGGTGTTCCTCGCCGGCCTTGCCGGCCTGATGGTGGCCACCGCCGTCTTTCTCGCCGGCATCCGCCGCCACATTCCGGCCCACGGGCGCCCCTGACGGCCGCCCGGCCCGCCGAACTCCCCCGTTCCTCCGGCGGCCGTCACCGTCCGCCATCCCGCAGAACAGCCTGACCTACAGCCTGACACCGACCGTCTGACCTGGAGTAAACCGATGTCTTATGCCGCCGATCGCTGGAAGACCGTGAAGGTGGAACTGGAGGGCAAGATCGCCTTCCTCTATTTCAACCGTCCCGACAAGCGCAACGCCATGAGCCCGACGCTCAATCTGGAAATGCGCGATGCCCTGCTGGAGCTTGAGAGCGACGGCGACGTGTCGGTGGTGGTGCTGACCGGTGCGGGCACCGCGTGGTCGGCCGGCATGGACCTGCGGGAATATTTCCGCGAGGTCGACAAAGCGCCCGAGGTGGTGCAGGAGCGCATCCGCCGCGAGGCCTCGGAATGGCAGTGGAAGCTGCTGCGCTTCTATTCCAAGCCGACCATTGCCATGGTCAACGGCTGGTGCTTCGGCGGCGCGTTCTCGCCGCTGGTCGCCTGCGATCTGGCGGTGGCCGACGAGAAGGCGGTGTTCGGCCTGTCGGAAATCAACTGGGGCATCCCGCCCGGCAACCTCGTCAGCAAGGCGATGGCGGATGCCGTCGGCCACCGCAAGGCGCTGGAACTGATCATGACCGGCGACACCTTCACCGGCGCCGAGGCGGCGGAATGGGGCCTCGTCAATTATGCCGTGCCGGCGGACGCGCTGCGTGAGCGCACGCTGGAACTGGCGGCCAAGCTCGTCGACAAGAATCCCGTGGTGCTGCGCATTGCCAAGCACGGCTTCAAGCGCTGCCGCGAACTGACGTGGGAGCAGAACGAGGACTACCTGTACGCCAAGCTCGATCAGGCCCTGCACCGCGATCCCGAACAGGGCCGGCAGGAAGGCATGCGGCAGTTCCTGGACGAAAAGTCCATCAAGCCGGGTCTGCAGGCTTACCGGCGCTGAAACGGCCCGGCCGGCGCAGCCGCTCCTCCCCGCGCCGGCCGGACCGCGAAAGGGCGGGCATCTCCGCAGGGGGTGCCCGTCCGCCCCGCCGCGCGGCAGCGCGCGGCGTCAGGAGACCAACGGGTCGCAAAGACCGGCAAAGATACTCCCCAGGAACGCTCAGAGACCGCCATGAACGCCGTCACCGCCTCCGCGCCCTCTGCCGCCCCGCCGCTGGCCCGTGCCGCCATCGAACGGCTGCTGCGGCCGCGCTCCATCGCCATCGTCGGCGCCTCCGCCACGCCGTCCGCGCTGGGCGCGGCGGTGCTGCGCAATCTGGAGCGCGCCGGCTATGCCGGCGATATCCACCTCATCAATCCCAGGCGCAGCGAGATCGGCGGCCGGCCGTGCGTGGCCACCGTCGACGACCTGCCGGACGGCGTGGACTGCGCGGTTCTGGCGGTGCCGCGCGAGGCGGTGCTGCCGGTCATTGCCGCCTGCGGGCGCAAGGGCGTCGGCAGCGCCGTCATCTACGCCGCCGGCTTTGCCGAGGGCGGCGACGAAGGCCGCGCCCAGCAGGACGAGATCGCCCGCCTTGCCGCGCAATACGGCATGGCAATCGAGGGCCCCAACTGCCTCGGCATGGTGAACTATGTCGACGGCGCACCGCTGACCTTCGTGGAGGTGCCGGCGGTGCGGCTCGGCACCCGGCGCGGCGTGGCCATCGCCTCCCAGAGCGGGGCGATGGCGGCGGTGCTGAACACCGGCCTCAACGACCGCGAACTCGGCATCTCGTTTTCCATCTCCACCGGCAACGAGGCGGCGAGCGGGCTGGAAGATTATCTCGATTATCTGGTGGACGATCCCGCAACCAGCGTGATCGCCATCATTGCGGAACATTTCCGCAGTCCGCGCCGGCTCATCGCCTTCGCCCGCCGGGCGCGGGCGGCCGGCAAGCCGGTGGTGCTGCTGCATCCCGGCCGTTCCGATGCCGCGCGCGCCTCTGCCGCCACCCACACCGGCGCCATGGCCGGCGACCACGCCATCATGCGCGTGAAGGTGGAGCACGAGGGCATCATTCTGGCGGAAACGCTGGAAGTGCTGATCGACGTGACGGAAATCCTGCTGCGCTGCCCGGCCGCGGCCGGGCCGGGGCTTGCACGCGGCACGGCGGTGCTGACGGAATCCGGGGCCTTCAAGGCCCATGCCCACGATCTTTGCGAGGAGGTCGGCCTCGCCCTGCCGCCGCTGTCGGCGCAGACCGATGCGAAACTGCGGGCGCTGTTCTCCGATTTCATTCCCACCAGCAACCCGCTCGACATCACCGCGCAGGGCCTCGTCAACCCGCAGATTTATTTCGATACGCTGAACGTTCTGCTGGCCGACGACGACTACGGCAGCGTGCTGATGGGCATCATCCTGTCGGATATCGGAACCTCGTCGCGCAAGCTCGGGCCGGTCATCGAGGCGATCCGCACGCTGCGGCCCGACAAGCCGGTGCTGTTCTCCGGCCTTGACGAGGGTGCGGAGGTGCCGGCCGATCTGATCCGCCAGCTTCGCGAACACGGTGTGCCGGTGTTCCGCTCTGCCGAACGGGCGATCCGCGCCCTTGCCGTGCTGGCCCGTGCCGCCGCGCGGCGGCCGGATGCCGGCCACGGCGGAGAGGATGCCGCCCTGCGCTGCGCCCTGCCATCGGGCATGATGCCGGAATACCGCGCCAAGGCGGTGCTGGCGGAGGCGGGCCTGCCGGTGCCGGTCGGCGGTCTGGCGGTAACGCCCGACGAGGCGAAGGCGATTGCCGCCCGGATCGGCTATCCGGTGGTGCTCAAGGCACAGGCCGCGGCGCTGCCGCACAAGAGCGATGTCGGCGGCGTCGTGCTCAACCTCGGCGACGAGGCGGCGCTGGCGGCCGGCTGGGACAGGCTGCAGACGGCGGTTGCCCGCGCCCGCCCGGACCTGACGCTCGACGGCGTGCTGGTGGAGGCCATGGGCCCGCGCGGCACGGAACTGATCGTCGGCGCCCATGTCGATGCCGACTGGGGCCCGGTGCTGCTGGTCGGCTTCGGCGGTGTGCTGGCCGAAGCCATCCGCGATGTGCGTCTCATTGTGCCGGAACTGTCGCCGGAAGGGATCGAGCGGGAATTGCTGAAGCTGAAGACGGCGGCCCTTCTCACCGGCTTCCGCGGGGCCCCGGCGCTGGACGTGCCGGCGGCCGCCCGCATCGTGGCCAGGCTCGGCGCCATGATGCTCGCCAACGACGCCATCCGCGAAGTCGATATCAACCCGGTCGTGGTGTTCCCGGCCGGGCAGGGCGCCATCGCCCTCGATGCGCTGATCGTGGCGGCCTGAGGGAGGGGGACGCCATGCTGAGCTATCGGGCGCCGCTGCGCGACATGCAGTTCGTCATCGAGGAATGGCTTGCCGCTCCGCAGGGCTGGGCCGCCATTCCCGCCCTTGCGGAGTGCGATGCCGAAATGGCCGGCCATGTGCTGGCCGAGGCGGCGAAATTCGCCGAAAACGTGCTGTCGCCGCTGAACGGCCCCGGCGATGCCGGCGGCGCCCGTCTGCAGGACGGCGCCGTCACCACCCCGCCGGGCTTTGCGGCCGCCTATGCCGCCTATGTCGACGGCGGCTGGCCGACGCTGGCCTTTGCCCCGCAATGGGGCGGGCAGGGCCTGCCGCATCTGCTCGATGTCGCCTTCGGCGAAATGCTCTATGCCGCCAATCACGGCTGGGCGATGTACAGCGGGCTGACGCAGGGCGCCTATCGCTGCCTTGAGGCCTATGCCGACGAGGGTCTCCGGGCGCGCTTTCTGCCGAAGATCGCGAGCGGCGAGTGGCTTGCCACCATGTGCCTGACCGAGCCGCAGGCCGGCAGCGACCTCAATCTGCTGCGCACGCAGGCGGTGCCGGCCGCGGCGGGGGAGGGCCGCTTCCTCATCACCGGCAACAAGATCTTCATCTCCGGCGGCGAGCAGGATCTGACGGCCAACATCGTTCATCTGGTGCTCGCCCGCCTGCCGGATGCGCCGGCCGGCACCAGAGGGCTGTCGCTGTTCGTCGTGCCGAAGCTGATCGACGGGGACGACGGACCTCCCCGGCGCAACGCGGTCCATTGCGACAGCATCGAGCACAAGATGGGCATCCGCGCCAGCGCCACCTGCGCCATGCGCTTCGAGGCGGCGGAAGGCTGGCTGGTCGGTGCGCCCAACGGCGGCCTTGCGGCGATGTTCGTGATGATGAATGCCGCGCGCCTCCACGTCGGCCTTCAGGGCCTCGGTCATGCGACGCGGGCCTTCCAGCTCGCCGCGGCCTATGCGGCGGAGCGCCGTCAGGCGCGTGCGCCCGGCTCGGCGGCCCCGCGCGGTGCGGCCGATCCCATCGCCCGCCATCCGGCGGTGCGCCGCATCCTGATGCGCCTGAAGGCGCTCAGCGAGGGCGAGCGGATGATCGGCTACTGGGCCGGCGACCTGCTGGACCGTGCCGACCATGGCGGCGACCGGCAGGCGGCGCAGTTGCTGGGCCTGCTGACGCCGGTCATCAAGGCGTTCTTCACCGACACCGGCTTTCAGGCCGCCAGCAGCGCGCTGCAGGTGTTTGGCGGATATGGCTACGTGGCCGAATATGCCATCGAGCAGACGCTGCGCGACAGCCGCATCGCCATGATCTACGAGGGCACCAACGAGGTGCAGGCGATCGACTTCACCGTGCGCAAAACGCTGGCCGACGGCGGCGCCGGGCTGGAAACGCTGCTGGCGGTGATCGACGGGGAGGCGGCACTGGCCGGCGCGGTGCCGGCGGCCGCGCAGGCCGGGGCGCTGCTGAGCGCCGCCACCGCCAGAGTCCGCGCAGCGATGCACGATCTGGTGGCGGAGGCGGCCGGCGATGCCGAACGGGGTTTCCGCGCGGCCGACGATTTTCTGCGGGCCAATGCGTGGCTGCTGCTGGCGTTTGCGTGGACGCGGGCCCTGCGCCTGTGCGCCGGCCGGGCGGCCGCCGACGATTTCTGCCGCGCCAAGGTGGAGACGGCGGGCTTTTTCCTGACCCATCTCGCACCCGAGATCGACCATTGTCTCGCGCTGGTGGCGGCCAGCCGCCACGCCCTGCCGGAGCTTGCCGAACCATGATGGCCGGCCCGCGACAGGTGGCGAAAGCCGCAGAAGCGGCGGCCCTGCGGCATAAGGCCGGGCTGCCCTGCGCAACCGGCAAGGCCGCAGGCTTGCCAAGCGCGCTGTGGCATGTGTTGGTGCTTGAGCCCGTCCGCGGGCTTCCATGCCAACATGAACGGATCAGCGCCTGCCATGTCGTCCGACCCGCATTCCGCCCCAGCAACCGATCAGCCGGCAAGCCGCGACGAGGTGGATTACGGCGTTCTGAACCGCCGGTTCGGCTATCTGCTGCGCCGGGCGGAGCAGACGGCAACGCGCGAGGCCAATGTGGCGCTGGCGCCGTTCGATCTGGTGACGACGACCTATTCGGTGCTGGCCATCATCGAGAGCAATCCCGGCATTTCCCAGATTGCGGTGGCCAACGCGCTGGCGGTGGAGCGCGCCCGTCTGGTGCGCCTCATCGATCCGCTGGAAGAACGCGGCCTTCTGCAGCGGCGGGCCGGTGCCGACCGGCGGGCCAATGCCCTGCACCTGACGGCGAAGGGCCGCAGCATTCTGGCCGGAGCCCACGCCGTGCTCGACACCGAGGACGACAAGGTGCTCGCCCGGCTCGATGTGGCGGACGTGGCGGCTCTGGTGGCGCGCTTCTCGGTCTTCCGCGGCGGCTGACAACCGGGCCGCGCCGGGCGGCCGGACGGACTTCATCTTCACAAACAGCGCTGACGCGGACGGGGCGGAACGGCCCCTTTCGTGAACGGACAGCCGTTGTCGCTGCGCCGCCGAAACCGGCGTGGCCCGGCGCAGCCGAAGCGCAGAACCCAGAAAATACCGGGAGGCAGACATGGACATTGGTCTCTTGATCGGCGCGCACAGCGCCCCGGCCGGCACAGCGGCCACCTTCGACCGGCTCGACCCCGTCACCGGGCAGCTGGCGACCCGCGCCGCCGCCGCCCGCGCGGCGGATGTGGACCGCGCCGTGGAGGCGGCTGCCGCCGCCTTTCCGGCATGGTCGCAGACCGGGCCGACCGAGCGCCGCGCCATCCTCAGCCGCGCGGCCGACCTTCTGGAGGCGAAATCTGCGGCCTTCGTCGCGGTCTGCATGGCCGAGACCGGCGCGACCGCGCCATGGATCGGCTTCAACGTCATGCTCGGCGCCCGCATCCTGCGCGAGGCGGCGGCGATGACGACGCAGATCCGCGGCGAGGTCATCCCCTCCGACAAGCCCGGCACGCTCGCCATGGCCGTGCGCCAGCCGGCCGGCGTGCTGGTCGGCATGGCGCCGTGGAACGCGCCGGTCATCCTCGGCGTGCGGGCCATCGCCATGCCCATCGCCTGCGGCAACACGGTGGTGCTGAAGGCCTCCGAGATGTGCCCCCACACCCACCGCATGATCGCGGAAGCGCTGGTGGAAGCCGGGCTGCCGGCGGGTGTCATCAACGTCATCACCCATGCGGCGGAGGATGCGCCGGAGGTGGTGGCGGCCCTCGTCACCCATCCGAAGGTGAAGCGCATCAACTTCACCGGGTCCACCCGCGTCGGCAGGATCATCGCCAGGCTCGCGGCCGAGCACCTGAAGCCGGTGCTGCTGGAACTCGGCGGCAAGGCGCCGCTGGTGGTGCTGGACGATGCCGACATCGGCGCGGCCGTGAATGCCGCCGCCTTCGGCGCGTTCATGAATCAGGGCCAGATCTGCATGTCGACCGAGCGCATCATCGTGGATGATGCGGTGGCCGATGCCTTCGTCGCAGCCTTCGCGGCCCGGGCGAAAAGCCTGCCGTGCGGCGATCCGCGCGGGCCGGTGGTGCTGGGCTCGGTGGTGTCGCAGGCCACCGTCGACCGCTGCCGGGACCTGATCGCGGATGCCGTTGCAAAGGGCGCGGTGCTGGCGGCCGGCGGGGCCGGCGACACGACGCTGATGCCGGCAACGGTGGTCGACGGCGTCACGCCGGAGATGAAGCTGTTCTATGAGGAATCGTTCGGCCCCATCGTCTGCGTGGTGCGGGCGCGCGATACCGAACACGCCGTCGCGCTGGCCAACGACACCGCCTATGGCCTGTCCTCAGCGGTGTTCGGGCGCGACCTGCAGCGGGCGATGGCGGTGGCCGGGCGCATTGAGGCCGGCATCTGCCACATCAACGGCCCGACGGTGGGCGACGAGGCGCAGATGCCGTTCGGCGGCATGAAGGCCAGCGGCTACGGCCGCTTCGGCGGCACTGCCGCGGTGGCGGAGTTCACCGAACTGCGCTGGATCACCGTGGAAGACCCGCAGCAGCACTATCCGTTCTGACGTCTGTGTCCGCCGGCCCGCGACCGCCTTTGCCGCGCCGGCCGGCGGGCCGGGCCCTCTCCCGACACGCAAGAGCGCTGGCAACCCGCCCGGCCCGCCGGGCGGACGGTTGCGGGCGCCGCCTTTCCCGGACGTTGCCGATGAGCCCTCCCTTCGAGCCGCCCGTGCGCGAGAGCATGGATTTCGATGTCGTGATCGTCGGTGCCGGTCCGGCCGGGCTCGCCGCCGCCATCCGCCTGCGGCAGTGCGCGCCGGATCTGTCCGTGGTGGTGCTGGAAAAAGGCGCGGAGGTGGGTGCCCACATCCTGTCGGGTGCGGTGGTGGACCCGTCGGGGATCGACCGGCTGCTGCCCGGCTGGCGGGAGGAGGAGGACCACCCGTTCCGCACGCCGGTCACCGAAGACCGCTTCCTGTTTCTGACCCGCAAGTCCGGCTTCCGGGTGCCGGAGCGTCTGCTGCCGCCGCTGATGGGCAACCGCGGCAATTTCATCGTCCCGCTCGGGGCGGTGTGCCGGTGGCTGGCGGCAAAGGCCGAGGCGCTGGGGGTGGAAATCTATCCGGGCTTCGCGGCAACGGAGGTGCTTTATGACGCTGCCGGCCGCGTCACCGGCGTTGCCACCGGCGATCTCGGCCTGTCGCGCGCCGGTGCGCCGGGGCCGAACTACACCCGCGGCATGGCGCTCAACGGCAAATATGTGCTGATCGCGGAAGGCGCCCGCGGCTCGCTTGCAAAGCAGCTCATCGCCCGCTTCCGTCTGGACGAAGGCCGCGAGCCGCCGAAATTCGGCCTCGGCCTCAAGGAACTGTGGCGTGTGGACCCGGCCAGCCACCGCCCCGGTCTGGTGCAGCATTCCTGCGGCTGGCCGCTGGACGGGCGCACCGGCGGCGGCTCGTTCCTCTATCATCTGGAAGACGGGCTGGTTTCGGCCGGCTTCGTCGTCCACCTCAATTACCGCAATCCGTGGCTGTCGCCGTTTGCGGAATTTCAGCGCTTCAAGACCCATCCGCTGATCCGCGACACCTTTGCCGGCGGCGAGCGGCTGGCCTATGGCGCCCGCGTCATCACCGAGGGCGGCTGGCAGTCGGTGCCGAAGCTCTCCTTTCCCGGCGGGGCGCTGATCGGCTGTGCGGCCGGCTTCGTCAACGTGCCGCGCATCAAGGGCAGCCACAATGCCGTGGTTTCCGGTCTGCTGGCGGCCGAGAGCGTGGCGGCGGCCATCGCCGCCGGCCGGGCCGGCGACGAGCCGGCGGAAATCGAGGCCGGCTGGCGGTCATCCGCCATCGGGGCCGATCTCTATCCCGTGCGCAACGTCAAGCCGCTGTGGTCGAAATTCGGCACGCTCGCCGGCGTCGGCCTCGGCGGGCTCGACATGTGGAGCCACCGCCTGTTCGGCCGCTCGCCCTTCGGCACGCTGCGGCACGGCAGCAGCGATGCGCAGACGCTGGAGCCGGCCGCCCGCCATCGTCCGCCCGACTATCCCCGGCCTGACGGGGTGCTGACCTTCGACCGGCTGTCGTCGGTGTTCCTCTCCGGCACCAATCACACCGAAGACCAGCCGAACCACCTGCAGCTTGCCGATACCGCCCTGCAGAAGAGCAGCGAACACGATGTCTTCGCCGGGCCTTCCACCCGCTATTGTCCGGCCGGGGTCTATGAGTGGATCGGGCAGGCGGATGCCCCGGCCTTCGTGCGCAATGCGCAGAACTGCCTGCACTGCAAGACCTGCGATATCAAAGACCCCAACGGCAACATAACCTGGGTGCCACCGCAGGGCGGCGAAGGGCCGGTCTATGGCGCCATGTGAGGCGGGGGCATGTGAGGCGGCATGTGAAGCGGCTCAGGGCTGCGCCGACAGCACGCCGGCGGCAAGTTCGCCGAGTTCGGTGGTGATCTCCTCCTGACGCACCTGCCGGGCGCGGGCGGTCAGCGTGTCGAAGGTGGCGGAAACGTTGCTGCGTGCGGCAACCATGGCGCGCATGCGGGCTTCGTTCTCGGCGGCAAACGACAGCACGGTCGCTTCCGTCAGTTCGGCAAAGACATATTCTTCGGCGAGTGCCGCCATCAGCGCCCGCGGCGTAAGGCTGGTGCGCGGCGGCAGGGCGGGATGCGCCGGCGGGAAACGGCCGAAATCGAACGGCAGCAGGTCGCGCACCACGATGCGCACGCCGTTGTGATCGGGTGTGCCGTGGATGAGCGTCACCCGGCCCGGCCCGCGTTCGCCGCCGAACAGCGCTCCGGCGAGCCGGTCGGCCAGCGCAGGGGCGTCGGCAGGGTGGCTGATCATCGCCGTGGTCCATTCCGGCGCAAGGTTGCGGCCGGCGGCGGCCGTCTGCCCGCGGCTGCCGGCCAGGAAAAGCCGGGTGGCACCGGGGCCGGGCTGCCGGCGGGTGGCGGCGACGGCATCGAGCACATGTTCGTTGAACGTGCCGACGAAGCCCTGCTCGGTCAGCAGCGCCACGATGGTGTGGCTTTCGCTGCGCGGCGGGGCGGCGGCCGGCTCTTCCCCCGCCGGCAGAAAGGCGAGGGCCTCGCCGATGGTCGCGGCGATGGTGGCGGCGAAGGCGCGCACGGCCTCCAGACTTTCCGAGGCCTCGCGCACCCGCGCTGCGGCGATGCCGCGCATGGCGGTGATGACGACGGAGAGCTGCTGCACCGTGTGGATGCGGGCTTCGACATCGGCCAGACGATCGCTCATGACGCCTCCCCGGTGGTCCCCCCGGCGGCTCCCGTTCCGGCGCTCTGCGCGCCGGCCGGCGCATCGCCCGCCGCGGCAAGGCTGCGGGCGAGCGCGCCGACGATGGCCACGAGCCGGCCGCGCAGGGCCGCGTCGGCGGTGGCGACGGGGCCGGGGTCGGGCAGCGCGGCATCGATGGCCGCCGGCAGGGCCGCGCGCAGTTCGGCGATCCGGGCGGGGGCAAGGGTGTCCAGCACCCCTTCGGCGAGGGCGGCGAGCAGCCCCACCTGATCGATCAGGCGCAGACTGGCAAAGCGGGGCTGGGCCAGCACGGCGCGGATGCGCTCGCCGCGCACCAGCCGCGCGCGCACCCGCGTATCCGGCATGCCGCCGAACCGGGTGAACATCTCCAGCTCCAGAAACTGCGCATAATCGAGCCGCACCCGGCCGGAAACGGCGCGCAGCGCGGGAGCCTGCGCCTTGCCGCCGACACGGCTGACCGACAGGCCCACATCCACCGCCGGCCGCTGGTTGGCGGCAAAGAGGTGCGCATCGAGCACGATCTGTCCGTCGGTGATGGAAATGAGGTTGGTCGGGATATAGGCCGAGAGATTGCCGGCATCGGTTTCGGCAACCGGCAGCGCCGTCAGCGAACCGCCGCCCTTTTCGGCCGAGAGCTTCGCCGCCCGCTCCAGCAGGCGGGCATGCACATAGAAGATGTCGCCGGGATAGGCCTCGCGGCCGGGCGGCTCGCGCGTCAGCAGCGCCAGTTCGCGGTGGGTGGCGGCGTGGCGCGTCAGGTCGTCCAGCACCACCAGCGCATGGCCGCCGCGGTCGCGGAAATATTCCGCCATCGTGAAGCCGGCGAACGGGGCGATCCATTGCAGGCCGGGCTGGCCGGCCGCGGGCGCAACGACGAAGATGCAGCGCTCCGGCGCCCCGTGCGCCCGCACCGCGGCAATCACGCGCTCCACCGCACTGGCCCGCTGGCCGATGGCCACATAGACGCAGACGATGTCGCTGTGCTTCTGGTTGATGACGGCATCCGCGGCAATGGCCGTCTTGCCGGTGGCCCGGTCGCCGATGATGAGTTCGCGCTGCCCGCGGCCGATGGCGAACAGCGCATCCACCACCAGAACGCCGCTCTCGACCGGCTCTGACACCAGATCGCGGTCGATAATGGCCGGCGCCGGCCGTTCGATCGGCCAGTGTGCGGCGGCCGTCACGGGCCCGGCGCCGTCCAGCGGCCGGCCGAGCGGGTCGACGACGCGGCCGAGCAGGCCTTCCCCCACCGGCACCGATACCACCTGCCCGGTGCCGTGCACGGCATCGCCGGCGGCAATGGCGGCGGCATCGTCCAGCAGCACGGCGCTGAGGCTCCCGGCGTCGAGGGTGGTCGCGTAGCCGTAACGCTCGCCGGGAAAGCGCAGCAGCTCGTTCAGTTGCACATCCGGCAGGCCGGAGACGGTGGCAATGCCATCGGCGGCGTGCTCGACGCGCCCCACCGCCTCGGCGACCGGGCCGAGGTCCGCGGCCGCCACCGCCTGCGTGCCGGCCTCGCGCCAGCGCCGCACCGCGTCATCCGGCGTGGGCTCCCCGCTCATGACCCGCCTCCCTGCGATGGGGCCCCGGCCGCCTCCGCTGCCGCTCCCCTTGCCGCCCCCGCTGCCTGCGGCGCCTCGTCCCCGTCGTCCTGCCCGGCGAGGCTGTCGGAAATGGCGGCGAGATCGGCCTTCAGTGTGTTGCGCACGGCGATATGCGGCGTCACCAGTTCCAGCCCGGCCAGCAGGGACGGGTCGGTCTCGCTGCGGAACTGCACGGCCGCGCCGGCGACGGCGGCAAGGCGGGCGGCAACGGCGGCCCGTTCGGCCTCCGTCAGCGGCCGGGGCGCCACGAGGCGGGGCTGCGCGGCCGGGTCGGTGCTGAGCAGGGCGGTCGTCAGGTCCTCGCGGCTGCGCACCGGCAGCGCGGCGACCGCGCCGGCAAGGCCGTCGATGAAACCGGAGACCTGTGCTTCGGCCGGCAGGCGGGCCACCAGCCGGGTGGCAATGTCCACCGCCAGTGCGCGGGCGGCCGCGCTGAAGCGTCTGGTCTCGCCGGCGCGCGCGGCCACGCGGTCGGCGGCGGCTGCCGCCGCCAGGCGGTCGGCTTCCTGCCGGGCCGCGGCGAGAATGGCGGCGCGCGCACGCTCCGCCTCCGCCCCGGCCTGCTTCAGCACATCGGCGCGGGCGGCCTGTGTGGCCGCCCCGGCGGCGCGCGCTTCCGCAAGGCCGGCCTCCGCGGCCGTGCGCGCGGCGGCGGCGGCATTCAGGTCCGCGGTTGCCGCGGCCTGCCGCGCAGCCACGATAGCGGCCAGCGGGCGGAACAGGAACCGGCCGAGAAGCCAGATCAGCACAAGCGCGTTGATGGCCTGCAGGGCCAGCGTCCACCAGTCTATCTGCATGGCGCCGGCTCAGTGCAGGAAGGGATTGGCGAACAGAACCAGCAGGGCGATCACCAGACAATAGATGGCCATCGTCTCGATCATCGCCAGCCCGACGAACAGCGTTCGCGACAGCGTGCCGGCGGCCTCCGGCTGGCGGGCGATGGCATCCATGGCGGCCGCCACGGCGCGGCCTTCCGCCAGTGCCGGCCCGATCGCCCCGAAGGAGACCGCGAGGGCGGCGGCCAGAATGCTGACGATTTCAATGAGGTTGTTCACTTCGTCCATCCTCCTTCGGCGGGGTGTGCGGCGCATCCGGCCCGTCGCCGCCGACGGCCGCACCGATGAACACCGTGGCCAGCACGGCGAAGATGTAGGCCTGCACCGCTCCGGTCAGCAGGTCCAGCGCCATCAGCGGAACCGGCACCAGCAGGCCGGCCAGCGACAGCACGATGCCGACCACGAACACGCCGCTCATGACGTTGCCGAACAGGCGCACCACCAGCGAGAAGGTGCGCGTGATCTGTTCCACCACATTGAGCGGGATCATCACCCACGACGGTTCGGCGAAAGTCTTCAGGTAGCCGCGCGCGCCGCGCACCCGCACGCCGTGCCACAGCGTGGCGGCCAGAACGATCAGCGCCAGCGCGGCGTCGGTTTCCAGATGGGCGGTCGGCGGCTCGATGCCGGGGATCAGCGACGACCAGTTGGCAAGCAGCACATAGAGAAAGATCGTGCCGATCAGCGCGCGGTAGGGTGCGGGGTCGGTCTGCAGAGTATCGCGGATCTGGCTGTCGATGGCGCCGGCGATAAGTTCCAGCACCGTCTGCAGCCGGCCGGGATGCAGCGACAGCCGGCGGGTGGCGAGCGCGCAGAACACGGTGACGAGCGCCATCAGCGCCCATGTGATCAGCACCGGCGCGGTGACCGGCACCGGCCCGGCGTGAAACAGCGGCGTCACGGAAAGCGGGGATGCGTTCATGACTGCGGCTCCGCTCTCCGCGCGCGGCGCACGATCTGCCGGCGGGCCAGAAGGAGGCCGGCGGCCGCCGCCAGAAGCGGCAGCGCGCCGCACAGCGAAACGCCGGCCAGCACCAGCGCCAGCAGGCCGAGGCGCAGCAGTTGCAGCCCCGCCGCCGGCCCCGGCCGGCCCTGCAGATAGAGCGCGGTGTTGAAACGCAGGCTGAGAAAATAAGCCGCCCCGGCGGCGATGCCGATGGCAAGCCCGCCGGCGGCGGCCGCCACCGGGTGGGCGGCGGCAAGGCCGGAGAGAACGCTGCCGGCCGCCGCAAGGCCGGGAAGGGTGGCTGTCATGGTGCGCGCCTCACGGATCGTCCCTGCTGACGTTACGGTGCATCCAGCGCCAGGCCGACCACAGCCCGAAGGCGGCCCCCAGCATGATGAGCGGCGCGGAAAAGAACACGCCGCTGCCGGCCAGCCCGTCCAGCCAGCGGCCGAGAATGGCGCCGGCCAGTGTCGGCACCACGATGGTCCAGCCCAAAAGGCCGATCTGGCCGAGGCGGGCGCCGAGCGAGGGTTCCGGGTCGCCGCGGCCGGCTTTCGCGCGCGCGGCCGCGCGGTGCGCGGCGCGGGCCACGGTGTCGCCGGTGCCGGCGGGCGGGGCGGCATCCTCGGCCGGGCGGCTGTCGCCGGGGCGGGGCGCATCGCGGGTGTCGTCTTCCGGCGCGGCCATCAGGACGTCCCTCCGCGCACCGGCCCCGGTGCCGGCGGATGGGCCATCGCGTCCGGTCCCGGCCGCAGATAGCGCATCATCTGCCGCACGGCGCGGGCGTGCAGGCGGGTTTCTTCCACCCGCGCCTTGCGGGCGGCTTCAAGGGCGGCGGCGCGCAGGGCGGCGACTTCGGCTTCCAGCGTCGCCAGATCGTCGCCCACGCTGCCCGTGCGGCAGGCAATGGCCACGCGCGCACCGTCTTCCACCCGCATGACGCCGCCGCCGTGGGCGCAGAAATGCCAGTCGCCGCCGGCGGTGCGCCAGCGCACCACCGAGGGCGACAGTACGGTGATGAAATCGGTGTGGCCGGGCAGGATGCCGAAGCCGCCGCTGTCGTCCTCGGCGCGCACGGAGGTTGCCGCCGCATGCACCAGAATGGCGGTGGGGGTGGTGATCACCAGATCCAGCCGGCGGCCCGCCGCCGCGGCATCCGCGGGGCTCATGGCCGTCCCTCCGCAGCTTTGTCCGCGGTATCGCCCCCGCCGGAGGCGGCATGGTCTGCGCCGGAGGCCGGCGCGCGGGCGGCGGTTTCGCGCGTCCGCGCTTCCTCCAGCGTGCCGACCATGTAGAGCGAGCTTTCCTGCCAGTCGTCGCATTCGCCGGCCAGAATGGCCTTGCAGCCGGCCAGCGTGTCGGCCACGGGCACCGAGCGTCCGGGCACGCCGGTGAAGGCTTCCGTCACCGAAAACGGCTGGGTCAGGAAGCGTTGCAGGCGTCGGGCGCGCCCGACGATGCGCCGGTCGTCGCTGCCGAGTTCCTCAAGGCCGAGCAGGGAAATCACGTCCTGCAGGCCACGATAGTGCTCGATCGTGCGGCGAACGGCGAGAGCGACATCGGCGTGCTCCTGCCCCACCACCAGCGGATCGAGCAGCACCGACGACGAGGCAATGGGATCGACGGCGGGATACATGCCCTCCGCCGCCATGGCGCGCGACAGCACCACGGTGCTGTCGACATGGGCGGCGATGGTGGTCACCGCCGGGTCGGTGAAATCGTCGGCCGGCACATAGACCGCCTCGATGGCGGTGACGGCCGCCCCGGCGCGCGAGGCGATGCGCTCCTGCAGCGCCGCCACCTCGCTGGCGAGGGTCGGCTGATAGCCGACCCGCGAGGGCAGGCGGCCGATCAGGCCGGAAACCTCCGCGCCCGCCTGCACGAAGCGGAAGATGTTGTCCATCAGCAGCAGCACGTTCTGGTGCTTCTCGTCGCGGAAATATTCCGCCACCGCCAGCGCCGTCATCGGCACGCGGAAGCGGGCGCCGGGCGGCTCGTTCATCTGGCCGTAGACCAGCACCGTGCGGTCGAGCACGCCGGAATTGCGCATGTCGAGCAGCATCTCGTGCCCCTCGCGCGAACGCTCGCCGACGCCGGCGAAGACCGAAATGCCCTGATAGCCGGCCACCATGGCGTGGATCAGTTCCATCACCAGCACGGTCTTGCCCACGCCCGCGCCGCCGAACATCGCCGCCTTGCCGCCCTGTGCCAGCGGCGTCAGCAGATCCAGCACCTTGATGCCGGTGGCAAACAGGCCCTCCGGCGCGGCGCGCAGCGCCAGCGGCGGGGCCGGGGCGTGGATCGGCCTGCGGGGGCAGTCGGCCGGCAGCGGCGGGCCGTTGTCGCGCACCGTGCCGGAAACGTCGATCAGCCGGCCGAGCACGGCCTCGCCCACTGGCACCTGCAGCGGCCCGCCGGCGCGGGTCGCCCGGCTGCCGCGCGCCAGCCCGGCGGTCGGCTCAAGGGCAATGGTGCGCACGGTGCCCGGATCGAGATGGGCCTGAACCTCGGCCAGAATCTGCCCGCCGCCGGGCCGGGCGATAAAAAGCGCATCGTCGATCGGCGGCAGCGGCGGCGGGAAGGTGATGTCCACCACTGCGCCGCGCACCGCCACGACCTGCCCGTTGCGGTCGCCGCCGGGCCGGCCGGTTTCGCCTGCTGCGTGCCGGACATCTGCACTGGCCGTCATGTCTGTCCGCCTGCTCTCAAGCCCCGCGACGGGGGACGGAAAGCAAGACTACACCCGGCCGGGCGGCCTTGCCCATACGCAGCATTGCGGACCGGCCGGCGCGGCGATCGTCAGGCCTGCACGGCGTCGGTGCCGGCCAGAATTTCGGCCAGCGGCTTCGGCCGGCCGAAGAGATAGCCCTGTGCCCGGTCGATGCCCAGCGACCGCACGGTGGCGAGCGTGGCCTCGTCTTCCACCCATTCGGCCACCGTCGTCACGTTCAGCAGGCGCGACAGGCTGGCAATTGCCGCCACGATGGCCCGGTCTGTCTCGTCGGTGCAGATGTTGGCGATGAACGAGCCGTCGATCTTCACATAGTCGGGATGGAACTGCTTCAGATAGGTCAGCGAACTCTGGCCGACCCCGAAATCGTCGAGAGCGATGCGGGCACCGGCCTGCTGGGCACCGCTGGCAAACGCGGTGGCGGCGGCGAAATTGTTGATGAACGCCGTTTCCGTGATCTCGAAATGCAGCCGGGCCGGGGCGATGCCGGAAAGCGCGATCTGGTCGTTCACGAACGGCCAGAAGGTGGGATCGTCGAGGGAATTGCCCGAAATGTTGATCGAGACCGACAGCCCCGGCCGGGCCTGCAGGGCGCGCCGGTAATCGTTCAGCACCGTGCGCACCACCCAGCGGTCGATCCGCCCCATCAGGTTATAGCGCTCGGCGGCGGGGATGAAGCGGCCGGGAGAAACCGGTGCGCCGTCGGCATCGGCCATGCGCACCAGAATCTCGCAAAGCTCGTGACCGCCGCCGCCGATGTCGACGATCTGCTGCGCATAGAGCTGCAGGCGGTTGCCTTCGATGGCGGTGCGCAGGTCGGCGACCAGATCGATATCGCCGCGGTGGCGGCGGGCATCGCCGGCCTCGGAACTGTAGAGTGCAAGCTGATCGCGGCCGGCCGACTTGGCGGTGTAGCAGGCGACATCGGCCTCCATCATCACCTCGGCCGGGTCGCGGGTGTCGGGTGCGATGTCGGTGACGCCGATGGACACGCCGACATCGAAAGCCCGGCCCCGCCAGCGGAAGGTGAACAGCCGGATGGCTTCCAGCGCGCGGGTGGCGATCGCCTCGGCTTCGGTCAGGTCGCAGTCGCGCAGCAGCAGCGCGAACTCATCGCCGCCGAGGCGGGCCACCACGTCGGAGGGACGGATGGCCGCTTTCAGGATCCGCGCCACATCCTTCAGCAGGGCGTCGCCGGCGGCGTGGCCGGCGGTGTCGTTGACGATCTTGAAACGGTCGAGATCGACGAAGGCGAGGGCGTGGTGGCGGCCTGTCTGCCGGGCATCCTCGCACAACTGGCCGAGGGTGCGCTCGAAGGCGGCCCGGTTGGGCAGCGCGGTCAGAGCATCGTGGGTGGCGGCATGCAGCAGCTGCCGCTGCAGCACGCGCGTTTCGGTGATGTCCTGAAAGACCAGCACCGCGCCCAGAATCTCGCCGTCGGGCTTCCTCACCGGGGCGGCGGAATCCTGAATGTTGCAGCGGCCGCCGTCGCGGTGCAGCAGCACGGCATCGTCCTGCAGGTAATAGGGCCGGGCGGAAAGCAGGCACTGCTCGACCGGGTCGGGTATCGGTGTGCCGGTTGTTTCATCGACAAGGCGGAAGATTTCCGTCAGCAGCCGCCCCTCGGCCTCCCGGCTGGTCCAGCCGGTGAGATGTTCGGCAATGGGGTTGAGGAAGGTGACGCGGCGGTTCTCGTCGGTGGTGATGACGGCATCGCCGATGGAGTGCAGCGTAATGCGCAGCCGCTCCTTTTCCTCAAACAGGGCGTTCGTCAGGCGGTGCTGTTCGGTGGTGTCCCAGTGGGTGCCGATGACGCGCCGGGGCTGGCCTTCGTCGTCGCGCACCAGGCGGGCGAGGGTGCGCATGATGCGCGCCTGTCCGTCGCGCCGGCGGATGTGCACTTCGGTATCGAGCCTGACGCCGGTGGCGATAGTGCTTTCCAGTGCGGCAAGAGCCTGCGGGCGGTCCTCCGGCGCCAGCATGGCCCGCCAGGTGGTGCGCTCGCCGTCGAACTCATTCTCCTTCATGCCGTAGAGCGCGCACATGCGCGCATCCCAGATCAGGCGCCCGCTGGCGATATCGTATTCCCAGATGCCCACTTCGCCGGCTTCGACGGCAAGCTGTGTGCGCTTGTTCAGAACCCGCAGCGCTTCCTGCGCTTCCTTCAGCGGGGTGATGTCGGTGTGGGTGCCGATCATGCGCAGCGCCCGCCCGGTGCGGTCGCGGGCAATGACCCGGCCGCGGTCGGCGATCCAGATCCAGCGGCCGTCGCGGTGGCGGATGCGGAATTCGGCCTCGAAGGTATCCTGCCGGCCTTCGAGACAGGCGGAATCCAGAGCCTGCACGGCGGCGCGGTCGTCGGGGTGGATGAGCTGCAGCCACAGCGTGGGGTCGTTCAGCGTGTCGTCGGGCGAAAGACCGATCTGGGCCTTCCACGTCGGCGAATAATAGGTGCGTCCGGCCGCGACATCGTAGTCCCACACGCCCTGCCGCGCGCTTTCCAGCGCGAAGTTCCAGCGGCTTTCAGCCTCCGCAATGGTCAGCGCCGCCCGCTTGGCGCCGTCGATATCGGCGATCTGGGAGATGAAGAAGCGCGGCCGGCGGGTGCCCTCCTGCCGCACCAGACTGACCGCCAGCAGCGCCCAGACCACGCGGCCGTCCTTGCGCACATAGCGCTTCTCGACCTGATAGGTATCGATCTCGCCGGCGAGGGTGCGGCGCAGCTGCGACATGTCCTTGTCGAGGTCTTCCGGCCAGGTGATGTCCTGAAACGTCATGACCAGCAGTTCTTCGCGGCTGTAGCCGAGGAAGGTACACACCGATTCGTTGACGGTCTGCCAGTTGCCGTCGAGCCCGACGATCGCCACGCCGATGGCGGAATTCGCCATGGTCTGGCGGAACATCGTCTCGCTCTCGCGGGCCTGACGCTCGCGGTCGGCCAGCAGCGTCTTCAGCGCGGCGAACAGCAGCGGCGGCAGGGTTGAAAGCGCCGTCGAAAGCTCGGTGTTGAGAATGATGTCGGCCGGCTGCGGGCCCTTTGCCGACAGGAAGGCATGGGCCAGCACGGTGAGGATCATCGCCGCGGCCGCAAGGGCGGTCTCGAAGGCGCTGGTGCGCAGCGCCGCATACATCAGCGGCAGGGCCATGACCACGAACGGGAAACGCAGCCAGGTGAGCGAAAGCAGCGTGGCGCCCAGGACGAGCGCGACGATGGCCGCAAGCCCGGCCAGCGCCCCCGGCCGGGCGAGGGCGGCAATGGCGGCCCGGCTGCCGGTCAGCGCCAGCGGCAGCACGGCGGTTGCCCCCAGCAGGCTGCCGACCCACCAGACGGCGGCGACGGTCTCGGGCGGGGCGGACGAAATCACCGCCAGCAGACCGGCGGCAGCGGTGACACCGGCCAGCGGCGCAACCACCGCCCCCGCCAGCAGAGCCTGCAGAAGCTGCACCGGCGACAGGTCCGCATCGCGCTGCGGCAGCAGGCGGTCGAGCAGCACGGTGGCGACGGCGACTTCCAGCGTGTTGGCGGCCGTCAGCGCGGCCGCCGCCGGCAGATCGAAACGTTGCAGCAGGTTCGCGGCGACGATGGCGGCGGCGAACACCACCAGCCCGCGCACGCGGCCATAACCCGGGCGCAGATAGAGAAAGGCGACCATCATGGCATTCGGGAACCAGATGGATGCCAGCAGTTCCGGCAGGCGGCTGAGGGCGATGCAGCCGGTGGCCGTGAGTCCGATCAGAATGAACAGAGGCAGGTCCCAGCGCAGCAGCGTCGGAGCGTCCGTTCCGGGTGCGGCCGGTTCCTTGTCGCGATCCAGCTCCGTCATCGCTCCCATCCGCACGGCCGCAGGCGGCCTTTCGTCTGTCTGCCAGGGGAGGCGCCGGTTCAGTCTGCCTCCACCCGGTCTGTGCGTTCCGTTTCCGCCCCGCCGGCTGCCATGAGCCGGCTTATTTCCGCCTCGGGCATCGGCCGCCCGAAGAAAAAGCCCTGCACGTTGTCACAGCCGGCGGCTTTAAGCCACTCGCATTGTGCCGCTGTTTCGACACCTTCCACCGTCGTCTTCAGGCCGGCGGCATGGGCCATGGCGACGATGGCCTGCACAATCGCCCGGTCGGTTGCATTGTGGCAGAGATTCGCGATGAAACTGCGGTCGATCTTGATGCGGTCCGCATCCATCTGCCGCAGCCGGCTCAGCGACGAGAACCCGGTGCCGAAATCGTCGATGGCGAGCCGGATGCCAAGGGCCCGCAGGGCGGCGAGGGTCCGTTCGCTCTGCCCGCTTGCGGCGATCATGCCGGTTTCGGTGACCTCGATTTCCAGTCGCTCCGGCGGCAGGCCGCTGGCCGTCAGCGCCGCCGCCACCCGCCCCGGATAGCCCGGGTCGGTCAGCTCCAGCGGCGAGGCGTTGACGGCCACGCTCTGTCCCGGCCAGCGGGCGGCCGTCGCACAGGCTGCCAGCAGCACCCGCCAGCCGATTTCGGCGATGAGCCCGGCTTCCTCGGCAATGGGAATGAAGGCATCGGGCGCGATCCAGCCGCGGGCCGGGTGCCGCCACCGCACCAGCGCTTCCGCGCTGCACGGCTGCCCGTCCGCAAAGGCGAACACAGGCTGGAAGAACACCGTGATCTGGTCGCTGCCTGCGGCCAGTGCCTGCCGCAGGTCGCGTTCGGTCTCGCGCCGGGCCCGCAGCAGCGCATCCATGTCGTCGCCGAACTCGGCCGCATGAACGTGGCTGGCCGAGCGGGCGTGGAACAGCGCCACGTCGGCACGGCGCAGGCACTCCTCGGCGTCGGGCTCCGGCCCGCGGGCCACGAAATAGCCGGCGGAAATGCCGACGAAAACCGGGTTGGCCGCGACGGAGAACGGCACCCGCCCGACATCCAGAATGGTCGCCACAAGGGCGCGCGTGGCCTCTGCCGCACGCCCCGGGGCCACGATGGTGAACTCGTCGCCGCCGATGCGGGCCACGAGGTCGTCCGGCCCGATGCAGGTGGCCAGCCGGTGCGCGAAGGCGGACAGAATGGCATTGCCGCCCTGCGGGCCGAGCGTTTCGTTGACGAGCTTGAAGCGGTCGATGTTGATGTGCACGACGGCCACGGGGGCATCCGGCGTGGCGGCGGCAAGGGCCGTGCGCAGGTACTGCACCAGCAGCGTCCGGTTCGGCAGCCCGGTGAGGTCGTCGTGCAGGGCCAGCCGGTCGGCCGCCTGCCGGGCGGCGGCCTCGCCGCGGGTGCGGCGGAACAGCAGCACGAGGCCGGCGGCCATCACCGCGCAGACCGTGGCAAAAATGCCCGCCAGCACCGGCGCGAGCTTGTGGAACACCGCCTGTCCGGGCAGGAACGGGGCCCAGATATAATAGCCCGCGACCCGTTCGCCGGCGGCTTGCAGCGGATAACCGCTCTGCGGGCCGCCGGCCGGCGGTGCCGTGGGGCTGTAGCGGATGTCGGCGAAGCCGTGCCTCCTGCGCAGATGCTCCAGAAGCGGGCCGTCGAGATAAAGCACCGAGACCAGCAGATAGGGCTCGCCGGTGGCCGCTGCGGCCTCGCCGGGCTCCGGCACCACGGGGCGGATGCTGACGATGGCCGGCCGGCCGGCAAGGGTGACGATTTCTTCCGCGCCGGCGGTGCGTTCACCCGTCCCGCGCGGCATCGCGCCGGCTGCCAGCCGGCTGCGCAGCTGCCGGATCATCGGATCCAGCACCGGTGCGCGCGCGGCGTAGCCGCCCGGCTCGCCCGGCCGGTCGGCATAACGGGCGAGGTCCGCTTCCGGCGCATTCCCGGGGCCGATCAGGATGACATCGTCGTGGCCGAAATAGGTCTGCGGCCATTCGACGAGGTTGTTCCGCAGCCAGAGGCGGCTTGCCGGGCTGCCGTCCTGCAGCCGCTGGACGGCCTCGGTCCAGATCGTCACGCTTTCCTGATCGTGGGCGAGGCCCTGAGTGAGATCGCTCACGGCGTTGCTGAGCTGGGCCGTCTCGCGCTCCACGGCAACGCGGTCCGCCGCGGCGGTCGCCCACCACAGCGTGGCCATGGCCCCGAGGCCAAGCAGCACAACCCCCGCCAGCGCCGGCAGCGCCCGGGTCAGCAGAAAAATCCGCCCCAGCCGTTGGGACACCGCAGCCTGCAGCGCCATCAAGCCCCCGCGACGCCAGACAATTCCCGCGCCTATCATGGCGTGCAAAACGAGTTCTGAACAGGCCTTTGTTGCAGGCTGGCATCCGCAGGGCACGCGGCGGGGGCCGGCGGGGCCGCCACCCGGCTCAGCCGCCCGCAGATCGGTCAGCCGGGTCGCCGGGCGGTTCCGCGCCGGCCGCAGTCTCCTCGGCCGTGCAGGCCGGTACCGGGTACTCCGGTGCGTCGGAAATGACGTAGCGGTCGCGCCCTTCCGCCTTGGCCCGGTACATGGCGGCATCCGCGCGGGCGACAAGGCTCTCGACATTGCTGTCGAACATGTTGCCGATGCTGATGCCGATGCAGGCGGAAACCGTGACGCTGGTGGTACTGAGCCGGAAGGGGGCCTTCAGCCGGGCGAGGATCTTCTCCGCCACCACCGTCGTTGCCTGCGGGGTGTGGACGGAGGGCAGAAGCACGACGAACTCGTCGCCGCCCAGCCGGGCGACGGTATCCTCGTCGCGCACGCAGGCCCGGATGCGCTGCGCGACCTGCCGCAGCAGCTCGTCGCCCACCGCATGGCCGTGGGTGTCGTTGACCGGCTTGAAGCGGTCGAGATCGATGAACAGCACGGCGGCGTGGCCGTTGCGGCGCGTGGCCTGCACCAGCGCCTGAGTAATACGGTCGTTCAGCAGCGTGCGGTTCGGCAGCCCGGTGAGGCTGTCGAAATTGGCGCGGTGCCACAGCAGATCCTCGCGCTCGTGACGCTCGCTGATGTCGGAGATGAGCGCGACATAGCCGATGGTGGTGCCGTGCGGATCGAACACCGGGCTGACGACCATGCGTTCGACGATGCTTCTGCCGTCCTTGCGATGGGCCTGAATCTCGCCTTCCCACGAGTGGCGGACGGCGAGGCTTTCGTGCATGCCGCGATAGAGCGGATTGCTGTCCGGATCGGCGAGGAAGATCTCGGCCCGCCGCCCGACGATGTCGCGAAGCTCGAACCCGGTGATGCTGGTGTAGGCGGCATTGATGCGGCTGACGACGCCGAGGGCATTCGTCACCATGATGCCTTCGGCGGTGAAATCGAACACCAGCTTGCCGATGCGCGCAGCCTCCTCCAGCTCGACCACGCGGGTGATGTCGGCGAACGAGACGACGGCCCCGGCCGGCCGGCCATCGGCATGCGGCGGCAGCCGGCGGGAACTGATCGTCAGCCAGCGCTGAGTGCCGGCCTCGTCGAGCGTGTAGAGGATCTCCGCATCGAGGTCGCGGCCGAGGGCGCGCATCGACGGCCGGTCGCCGATGCACACCGGCACATCCTCCGGCGTGAACAGGGCCTTGGTGCGCTGCACGAGCCCGGCTTCGTCGGTGGCCAGCACGGCGAGGGCGGCCTGATTCCAGCGCACGATCGTGCCTTCGCCGTCCATCACGATCATGCCGCTCGGCACCACCTCGAACAGCGCGCGGTGGCGGGCCTCGCTCTCCTCAAGCTGCTGCTGCAGCGCAAAGCGGTCGGTCACGTCGTGGACGATGGAATAGAGCAGGAGTTCGCCGCCGACCTCGATCGGGCCGGAATAAACCTCCACCTGCCGTATTTCGCCGGAAGCCAGCCGGTGGGGAAACAGAAAATAGGGCCGCAGCAACGCCCGCGCCTCGGCCATCCGCGCCATGATCTCGTCGTGAGGCAGGCAGTTGATGTCGAAGATATGCCGGGAGAGCAGTTCGTCGCGGGTGTAGCCATAGAAATCGCAGGCGGCCTGATTGGCGTCAACGATCTGGCCGGTGTCGGGATGGGTCAGGAGCTTGACGGACTTGTTCTGGTTGAACAGGGCCGTGTAGAGCATCTTCTGCCGTCGCAGCCGCTCTTTCTGCCGCTCCAGCCGCACCATCAGGTAGAGCGCCGTGAACAGCAGCGTCAGAATGATGGTCGTGCCGGCCGCGTTGGTCAGCCGCTCGCGGGCGATGCTGCTCCGTGTCTGGGCGACCAGATCCTCTTCGGAAAGGCCGACGAAGGCCACCACCGGCAGGTCAGGCACGCGGCTCCACGCAATGATGCGCAGCACCGGTTCCGCGCTGCCCTCGTCGATGAAGACGCCTTCGGCCGGCGCATCGGGCACCAGATAGGGGCGGTTGCTGCGCACGCCGTGGCTGAGCAGGCCGGGCATGCCCTGATTGCGCGCCAGATAGTTGCCGTCCGGCAGCTGGACCGCGCCGACCACGTCGTTCGGCCCCAGATGAATACGGGCCAGCTCGTCGGAAAAATACATCGGCGACAGCGACAGCACCAGCACGCCGGCAAAGGCACCGTTGTCTGTCACGCGGCGCGCAATCGGCAGTTCCCACTGGCCGCTCGACGGGCTGACCGAGATGCGGCCGAGCACAACCGGATCGGTGTCCGGCGGGGCATCGGCAAGGGCCCGGAAGAAGTCGGCCCCGGCGGCGCTGACCGGCAGCACGGGGCCGCTGCTGGTGGCGATCGTCGTGCCTTCACGGTCATAAAGCGTGATGCGCCCGTAGGCGGAAGGCGGCAGCAGCGCCAGTGCGCGCGCGGTGGCCGCCAGGAAGCTCCCGCCCGCCGGTTGCTTCAGCGCGCTGCGCACATCCAGCAGCACAAAATCCGCATTACGGAAGGACAGCGCAAAGGCCTGACGAACAACCTCCGTCAGTTGCCCGGCACGCAGCTTTCCTTCCTGGATTTCCGATTCATAGGCGCGGGTGAACGATTGTTCGAGGCGGACCCAGTAAGCAATCGAAAACACGACCGTGAGGGTGACATACAAGGCAATATAATGCCATCCCCGCGCTTTGCGTTGCATCTTCACCAGAGTCCGGCCTACCTGAGCGTACTCCTTATGCGGGCCCGGACTGGTGAATGCAATTCATTTTTTGCGGTGGATCAGTTTCTCTCGGGTGTGTTGCCGGCTGGCTGTTTCAATCATCGCGATCTGGCGCAAACGATGCAATTTTCCCGCGTAATGCTGCGCGAATGCCGGAAAATGCTGCAGTTCTGCGGTTCCTGCGGGCCCCGGGGCGCATGACGGTGCAGGACCGGGGCCGCGAGCCATGCCGCGCCCGATGGCAGGACTGCGTTTTTTAGGTGTTGCCCGGCAGGGGTGATCGGACGCACGCGAATGGTGAACCGCCTGTCTGCCCCGCCGCGCGATCCGCGTCCGGGGCGACCGGCGGGCAGGTCCCGTCCGGCACCGGCAGGTGGCATGCCGGCAGAACATTGCGCTCCGCCCGCGTCTGATCCGCGTCCGGTCGCAAGCAGAGGAAGAATTTCCGTGACGACCCCCGTATTGCCGAATTCGCT
>NZ_DAISHT010000007.1:0-4055 GCF_036822375.1 Pseudoxanthobacter sp.
TCGGCGCGGGCGGAAAGCGTGCGGCTGATGCTGCTGGCGCCGCTGATCGTGCCTTCGGTGGTCTCTGCGCTGGCGTTCTACTGGTTCTTCGCCCGCCTGCACCTGCTCGATACCTTTGCCGGCGTGATCCTCGCCCACACCATCATGGCCGCGCCCTATGTGCTGGTGACGGTGACGGCCTCGCTGGCAACGGTGGAGGCGCGGCAGGAGCAGGCCTCGCGGTCGCTCGGGGCCGGCCCGCTGCAGACCATCTTCCACGTCATCCTGCCGCAGATCAAACCCGGCCTCATGACCGGAGGGGTCTTCGCGTTCCTGATTTCATGGGATGAAATCGTGGTCACGCTGTTCATTGCCTCGCGCACGGTCTACACGCTGCCGCGCAAGATATGGGACGGCATTCAGGAGCGGGTGGACCCCACCATCGCGGTTGCGGCAACGGTGCTGTTCCTCGTCACGCTGCTGCTCGTCTTTGCGGAGTTCCTGCGCACACGGCGGCAGGAACACGCCTGAGCGGCCGGGCGGCGTTCAGGCGCGGCCCGGCCCCGGTTCATCAGTTCTGTTTTCCCGTTCATTGGCGGCCGGGCGGATGGGCTCCGGCGCAGCGGGGGCGGTTTGCCTTGCGGCACCGCGGCTTGAGGGAGTCTTCCGTCCATGGCACTCGTGAAAGAATATGACGCCATCGTCATCGGCGCCGGCCACAACGGCCTTGTCTGCGCCAACTATCTGGCCCGGTCCGGCCTGAAGGTGGCGGTGCTGGAACAGCGCAAGGTCATCGGCGGCGCGGCTGTCACGGAGGAGTTCGCCCCCGGCTTCCGCGCTTCGATCTTCTCCTACATGATGAGCCTGCTGCATCCCCGCGTCATCCGCGATTTCGAACTGATGTCGAAATACGGGCTGAAGCTGCTGCAAAGCTCGGACATGATTTCTCCGCTCGGCGGCGACGACTATATCCTGTTCTCCGACGACGTGCAGAAGACGGTTGCCTCCTTCGCAAAATTCAACAAGAAGGATGCCGAAACCTACCCGCTGTTCGACAAGTATCTTGTCGAGGCGACGAAGATCGTGCGCCAGCTTCTGTGGGAAACGCCGTTCGATCCCACCCGCGGCGACTGGAAGTCGATGAAAGCCTCGCTGAGCTTCCTGTGGCGCTATCGCAAGGTCGGCCACAAGATGTACCGGCTGATCGATCTTCTGACCATGAGTGCTTACGACTTCCTCAAGGAGTGGTTCGAAGACGAGCGCATCATTGCCGTTCTGGCTTATTATGCATCCATCGGCCATTTCCTCGGCCCGAAGTCGCCCGGCTCGGCCTATGTCATCATGCATCACGTCATGGGCGAGCATGACGGCGCCGGCGGCTGGGGCTTTGTCGAAGGCGGCATGGGCAAGATCACACAGGCGCTCGCTGCCTATGGCCGCGATCACGGCGTGGAGATCGTCACCGATGCGGCGATTGCGGAGATCAGGATCGAGGGCAACCGCGCAACCTCGGTGGTGACGAAGGACGGCGCCGTCTACAAGGCAAAGACCATCGTTTCCAATGCCAATGCCAAGATCGTCTATCAGAAGCTGATCCGTCCGGGTCTGGTGCCGGACGAACTGAAGCGCGAGATCGACAACTATCGCACCTTCTCCACGGCCTTCAAGATGAACGTGGCCTGCGAGCGCCCGCCGCAGTTTACCTTTCTTGAGAAGATGCGCGCCGATAAGGTGCTGGGTAATTTCGACTATCCGACCTACATGCACGTTGCCCCGGATGTCGATTTTCTTGAGAAAGCCTATGACGATGCCAAATATGGCTGGTATTCCAGCCGGCCGTTCGTCTCGCCGATCTGCCCGACCATTCTCGACAAGACGCTGGCGCCGGAAGGCAAGCACGTCGTCAATCTCTATGGCGGCCATGCCCCCTACGAGCTGCGGGGCAGCGACTGGTCGAAGGAGAAAGACAACTTCAAGAAGAATATCTTCGATACCATCGAGGAGTTTGCGCCGGGCTGGAGCAACGATATTATCGACCTGCAGTTCCTCGTGCCGCCGGATATCGAGGAAAAACTGATGATGCCGCAGGGCCATATCTTCCATGGCGAGCTGACGCCGGATCAGTTGTTCTTCCAGCGGCCGGCCTCCGGCTATGCGGACTATCGCACGCCGTTCGCGGGGCTCTATACCTGCGGTTCGTCCAACCATCCCGGCGGCGGCGTCTCCGGCATTCCGGGTTCCAATGCCGCCCGCGAGATCCTGCTCGATCTGAAGCGCGGCTGAGGCGCCGGCCGCACGCTGCAAGGCACACCTGGCAAGGCACAGTCCGCAAAACACGCTTCGCAAAACACGCTTCGCAAGACACACTTCGCAAGACACACCCCGCCGTTGGTAGCAGCGATTCCGGCGGCCGGGGTGTGCTATGCTCGCCCTTGTTCCGGCCATCCGGCCGGCTGTCGGCGCGCCTGCCCGCAGGCGCCGCCGCGCCGGCGGCAACAAAGGCGAGAAGATCCATGAAGGCGCTGCTGACCGGCCTGTCGAACAAGAGCGTTTCCGGGCTCATGAACGAGCTTCTGGAATCGCTGTCGCTGCGCGCGCGGCCACGGGCGGCGAAGGAGCCGACCGGCGCCCTGCAACTGCAGAAAACCATCGATGCGCTGTTGTCGCGGCGCGGCGAGGCCTCCGGCGTGGTGCTCGCCTCGCTGGCACTGGACGGCTATGAGGAAGCCACCGCGGACGAGAAGACCGCCTTTCTGAGCCTGCTCGCGGACGCCTACGGCGTCGACGGCAAGGCGGTGGCGGCTGCGGCGCAGGCCTATCTCGATACCCCGGATGCCGGCGCGGCGGAAACGCTGCACCGGGTGAGCGAGCCGCGCCGCCGCGAGGTGCTGCGCCGGCTCAATCTGGCGCCCGGCGGCACGCTGGCGCTCGTGCGCATGCGCGAGGATGTGATGGCCCGGCTCAGGGGCGCGCCCGGCCTGAAGGCACTCGACCGCGATTTTGCCGATCTGTTCGCCATCTGGTTCAGCCGCGGCTTTCTGGATCTGCGCCATATCGACTGGCAGACCCCGGCGGCCATTCTGGAAAAGATCATCCGCTACGAGGCCGTGCATGTCATCGAAAGCTGGGACGATCTGCGCAACCGGCTGGCGCCTTCGGACCGGCGGTGCTTCGCCTTCTTCCATCCCCAGCTTCCCGACGAGCCGCTGATCTTCGTGGAAGTGGCGCTGACCACGGCCATTCCGGCCGCCATCGGCCCGCTGCTCGATCTGGAGCGTGGTCCGATCGCCGCGGAGGCGGCCACGACCGCGGTGTTCTATTCCATCTCTAACACGCAGAAGGGGCTGGCGGGGGTTTCCTTCGGCAATTTCCTCATCAAGCAGGTGGTGGAGGATCTGCGCCACGAGCTGCCGAACCTGAAGACCTTTGTCACGCTCTCTCCGGTGCCGGGCTTTGCGAAGTGGCTGAAGGCGGAGCGCGAGAAGGGGGCCGACGGACTGCTGCCGGAGGCTGAACGAACCGCCCTTGCCGGACTGGATGCGCCGGGCTGGGAAAAAGACCCGGCGCAGAGCGAGGCGCTGAAAGCGCCGCTGCTGTCGGCAGCCGCGCGCTATTTTCTGGAGGCGAAACTGCCCAACGGCCGGCTGCCCGATCCCGTGGGCCGGTTCCACCTTGGCAACGGTGCCCGGCTGGAGCGGCTGAATTTTCTCGGCGATCTTTCGGCCCAGGGCCTCGCCCAGTCCCATGGCCTGATGGTCAATTATCTCTACGATCTCGGCCACATCGAAACCAACCACGAGGAGTTCGTGGAACGCGGCGTCGTGGCGGCCTCCTCGGAGGTGCGCAAGTGCCTGAAGGCCGAGCCGCCGCCGAAGGGCGGCAAGGCCGCAAAAGCGGTGGCGCGCATCGCGGCCCGCTGAAAAGGCGGGCCGACCCGGCCCTTTCCGGGCTTTCGTCCGGGACACGCCGCCACGGTCCTCCGCCACGGTCCGCCGCCCGTCCGGGCGGCGCCTGTGCGGATCGGACGGCCCGCGCGGCGCAGCCGGCAACCCGCGGCCGGGACGGGCCGTGCCATG
>NZ_DAISHT010000007.1:4155-20630 GCF_036822375.1 Pseudoxanthobacter sp.
GCCGGGCGCCGGCCCGGCGTATTCCGCTGTGTTTGCGCAGGCATGCGCCGCTTTTTCCCCTGCTCCCGCCGCGCGTTTCGCACCGCTTTCGCCTGCGGATGAGGCTTGACATCATTTTGGGCAGCCGCTTAGGTAAAGCGGTTTAGTAAAGCGCTTAACAAGGCGCATGAACGGAGCCGGGGCCGCCTTCCTGTTGGGGGGCCTGCGGCGCGGCAGGGCGGGGCAGGGCGATGAGCCTGAAGGATGTGGCGGCGCGCGCAGGCGTGTCGGTGGCAACGGTATCGCGCATGCTGAACGGCACGCTGGAGCTGCCGGAGGACACCCGCGCCCGCATCAACGAGGCCATCCGCGCCCTCGACTACCGGCCGAACCCGCACGCCCGCCGGCTCAGCCGCGGCCGGTCCGACACCATCGGCCTCGTCGTGCCGGATATCGCCAATCCGTTCTTTGCCACCCTCGTTGCGGCGGTGGAGGAAGAGGCCGGCCGCCACGGGCTGGAACTGTCGCTGTTTGCCACGCTGAACCGGGCCGACCGTGAAATCGGCTACCTGCGGCTGATCGAGCGCAACCATGTCGACGGGCTGATTTTCGTCACCAACCATCCCGACGACGGCACGCTGGCGGCGCGCATCAGCGGCGCAGGGCGGGTGATCGTCGTCGATGAGGATGTGCCCGGCGCGCTGGCGCCGAAGCTGTTCTGCGACAACGAAATGGGCGGCCGCCTCGTTGGCCGGCATCTGGCCGAGAACGGTCACCGCCGGGTGCTGTTCCTGAGCGGTCCGCCGGAAATGGTCTCGGCCCGCGGCCGTCTGCGCGGGCTGCAGCAGGGGCTGGGGCCGGAGGCCGACGTCACCATCCACACCGGCGACTATTCCATCGCGTTCGGCCGCGAGGCCGCCCGCCGCTTCATTGCCGGCGGCTGTCAGGCGACCGCCATCTTCGCCACCTCCGACGAAATCGTCATCGGCCTCATGGAGGTGTTCCGCGAGGCGGGGCTGCATGTGCCGGCCGATGTTTCGCTGGTGGGCTTCGACGATGTCGGGCCGCTGCACCTCTTTGCCCCGCCCGTCACCTCCGTGCGCCAGCCCATCCGCGCGCTCGGCGCACGGGCGCTGGCGCTGCTGCTTGAAACCGACTGGCAGAAACCGGCTGAGAAACGCCCCCCGGAGTTGCTGCCCGTCGAACTCGTCGTGCGGGAATCCGTCGCCCCGCCGGCTGTGAGCTGAGACCGCGACGCAAAACTACAGAGGACGAACGACATGGCTTTCACCCTGACCCGCCGGCTTGTTCTGGGCGCCCTCGGGCTCGCAGCCCTCGGCACCACGGCGCTGACCCAGCCCGCACAGGCCGCCGACAAGACCTTCGCGCTCGTGCAGATCAATCAGCAGGCGCTGTTCTTCAACCAGATGAACGAAGGCGCCGCGAAGGAGGCGCAGAGCCTCGGCGACAAGCTCGTCATCTTCAACGCCAACAACGATGCCAGCGCCCAGAACAGTGCCGTTGAGACCTATATCCAGCAGAAGGTCGACGGCGTGATCGTGGTGGCGATCGATGTCAACGGCATCATGCCGGCGGTGCAGCAGGCCGCCGATGCCGGCATTCCGGTTGTCGCCATCGACGCCATCCTGCCGGCCGGCCCGCAGAAGGCCCAGGTCGGCGTCGATAACGCCAAGGCTGGCGCCGACATGGGCGTCTTCTTCCTCGACTATGTGCAGAAGAATGCCGGCGGCAAGGCGAAGGTCGGCATCGTCGGGGCGCTCAACTCCTACATTCAGAACGTGCGCCAGAAGGGCTTCGAGGACACCGTCAAGGGCAAGGACGGCATCGAGATCGCGGCGGTGGTCGACGGGCAGAACATTCAGGACAATGCGCTCGCCGCGGCCGAAAATCTGATCACCGGCAACCCGGACCTGACCGCCATCTATGCCACCGGCGAACCGGCGCTGATGGGGGCCATCGCGGCCGTGGAAAGCCAGGGCAAGCAGGACAAGATCAAGGTGTTCGGCTGGGACCTGACCGCGCAGGCCATCGACGGCATCGACAAGGGCTATGTGGTGGCCATCGTCCAGCAGGACCCGGCCGGCATGGGCGCGGCGGCGGTGAAGGCCCTCGACACGCTGAGCAAGGGCGGAACGGTCGACAAGGCCGTGTCGGTTCCGATCACCATCGTGACCAAAGATAACGTCGACCCCTACCGGGCCGTGTTCAAATGAGCGAAGCGGCGGCATCTCACGCCGCCGGGGCCGGGGGGCAGACTGCCCCCCGGGTCTCGCTGCGCGGCATCGTGAAGACCTTCGGCTCGCATCAGGCGCTGCGCGGCGTCGATCTCGATCTCTATCCGGGTGAGTGCCTCGGCCTCGTCGGCGACAACGCAGCCGGCAAGTCGACGCTGACCAAAGTCATCTCCGGCACCTACCTGCCCGACGGCGGCGAAATCCGCATCGACGGCGAAAAGGTCGCCTTCTCCGGCCCCGCCGATGCCCGTGCGCGGGCCATCGAAATGGTGTTTCAGGATCTGAGCCTGTGCGACCACATCGACGTGGTCGGCAATCTGTTCCTTGGCCGCGAGAAGACGCGGGGCGGGCTGCTCGACCGGCGCACGATGCTGGAAGAGGCGCGCCGCATGCTCGCGGCGCTGGAAATCCGCATTCCGCGCCTGACGGCGAAGGTGGAGAAGCTCTCCGGCGGTCAGCGGCAGGCGATTGCCATCGCGCGCGCCGCCGCCTTCGATCCCAAGGTGCTGATCATGGACGAGCCGACCTCGGCACTGGCCGTGGCAGAGGTCGAGGCGGTGCTGGCGCTCATCAACCGCGTCAAGGCGCGCGGCGTTTCGGTGGTGCTCATCACCCACCGTCTGCAGGACCTTTTCCGCGTCTGCGACCGCATCGCCGTCATGTACGAAGGCACCAAGGTGGCCGAACGGCGCATCGGCGAGACCGACCTTCAGGACCTCGTCAGGCTCATCGTCGGAGAAGGGGCGCACCCGTGACCGTCTATACCGAACGGGCCAAGGGATCCCCCGTGGCCGATTTCATTGCCGAGAATGCGCAGATCCTGTCGATCGCGGTGTTCTTTCTGGCCTGCGTGCTGGTGTTCACGGCAGGCACGCCCACCTTCCTGACCGCCGGCAACATTCTGAACGTGCTGCGGCAGGCGGCCCCCATTCTGGTGGTGGCGGTGGCCATGACGTTCGTCATCGTCACCGGCGGCATCGACCTGTCGGTCGGCTCGCAGGTGGCGCTCATCAATGCGCTGGCGGCCATCGTCATGGCCGCCGGCCTGCCGTGGCCGCTGGCGGCTCTGGCCATGCTGGCGCTCGGCGCGGCCATCGGCTTTGCGCAGGGCTGGTTCATCGCCTATCAGGGCGTGCCGGCCTTCATTGTCACGCTCGCCGGTCTCTCCATCCTGCGCGGCTTCGCGCTGTGGATGACGGAGGGCTATTCCATTCCCATCAAGGATGCCGCGGGCTTCTTCTGGTTCGGGCGCGGCGACCTGCTGGGCATTCCGGTGCCGGCCCTGATTGCGGTGCTCGCCGCGGTCATCGGCTACGTGGTGCTGCACGCCGCGCGCTATGGCCGGCGGGTGGTGGCGGTCGGCTCCAACATGGAGGCGGCGCGGCGGGTCGGCATGCCGGCGCAGTGGATCATCGCCTCGGTCTATATGCTGTGCGGCGTCGCCTCGGCGGCGGCGGGCCTGCTGATCGCCGCGCGCCTCGGGTCCGGCTCGTCGAATGCCGCGGTGGGGTTCGAGCTGCAGGTCATCGCTGCGGTGGTGCTGGGCGGCACCTCGCTCACCGGCGGGCGCGGCACCATCGTCGGCACCGTGCTCGGCACGCTGACCATTGCCGTTATCGGCAACGGTCTGATCCTGATGCATATTTCACCGTTCTTCACGCAGATCGTCACCGGCGCGATCATCCTCGTCGCCATCTGGCTCAACACGCGCTTCTTCAACACGCGGCTGCGCCTGCCGGGTCTCAAGGGAGGCAGGTCGAAATGACGGTTGCTCCGCTGTCGCCGGCGCATGTGCGCTCCGGCCTCGTCATGACCGTCAACGGTCCCGTGCCGGCGGCCGGTCTCGGCCTGACGCTGATGCACGAGCACATTCTCAACGACTGCACCTGCTGGTGGAACCGCCCGCAAGAGCCCGGGCGCCAGTATCTTGCCTCCTCCCTCGTCTGCATGGAGGTGCTGTCGGAGCTGCGGCAGGATCCGTTCGTCAACCGCCACAACATCACCCTCGACGAAGAGGACACGGCCATCGCCGAACTGAAGCGCTTTGCCGATGTCGGCGGGCGCACGGTGGTGGAGCCGACCTGCAAGGGCATCGGCCGCAACCCGCGCGCCATGCAGCGCATCTCCCGGGCGACCGGCCTCAACATCGTGATGGGCGCAGGCTACTACCTCGCCTCGTCGCATCCCGCCGCGGTCGCCGCCATGAGCGCCGACGACATTGCGGCCGAGATCGTGCGCGAGGCGACCGAGGGCGTCGACGGCACGGATGCCCGCGTCGGGCTCATCGGCGAGATCGGCGTTTCGGCGGCGTTCACGGCGGAAGAGCGCAAGTCGCTCGCCGGGGCGGCGCGCGCCCAGCGCCTGACCGGTCTGCCGCTGATGGTGCACCTGCCGGGCTGGTTCCGCCTCGGCCACGAAGTGCTTGATATCGTGGAAGGTGAGGGGGCAGACCTGCGGCACACCGTGCTCTGCCACATGAACCCCTCGCACGACGATTTCGCCTATCAGGCCTCGCTGGCCGCCCGCGGCGCGTTCGTTGAATATGACATGATCGGCATGGATTTCTTCTATGCCGACCAGCAGGTGCAGTGCCCGAGCGACGACGAGGCCGCGCGCGGCATCGTGCGCCTCATCGAGGCCGGCCATCTCGGCCGGATCCTGCTCTCCCACGACGTGTTCCTGAAGATGATGCTCACCCGCTATGGCGGCAATGGCTACGCCTTCGTCGTGCGTCATTTTCTGCCGCGGCTGAAGCGTCACGGCGTGGACGAGGCGGCCCTCGCCACCCTCATGCACGACAATCCGCGGTCGGTGTTCTGCGCCGCCTGATCCCTTTCCCAGACCTGAACAAAGACAGTCCGCAATGACCAAGAAAATCCTGCTCGTCGGCGAAAGCTGGGTCACCTCCGCAACGCACTTCAAGGGCTTCGATCAGTTCGGCAGCGTCACTTTCCACCTTGGCGCCGAACCGCTGGTGAAGGCGCTGGAGGGCAGTGCGTTCGAGCTCACCTACATGCCCGCCCATGAAGCGGTGGAGAAGCTGCCGTTCGAGGCCGCCGGTCTTGCCGCCTACGATGCCATCATCCTGTCGGATATCGGCGCCAACTCGCTGCTGCTGCCGCCGGCGGTGTGGCTGCACTCGCAGACCGTGCCGAACCGGCTGAAGCTGCTGCGCGCCTACGTGGAGGCCGGCGGCAACCTGCTGATGGTGGGCGGCTATTTTTCCTTTCAGGGCATCGACGGCAAGGCGCGCTGGCGGCGCACGGCGGTGGAAGAGGCTCTGCCGGTCACCTGCCTGCCCTACGACGATCGCGTGGAGATCCCGGAAGGCACCACCGCCGATATCCTGCTGCCGCAGCACCCGGTGATGGCCGGTCTGACGGGCATCGAATGGCCGCCGCTGCTGGGTGTCAACGAGGTTGAGGTGCGCGACGGCGCCACCGTGGTCGCCCGCCTGCCGGCCGATCAGGGTGCCCATCCGCTGCTGGTTCTGGGCACCTTCGGCAAGGGCCGCACGGCGGCATGGACCTCCGACATCGGCCCGCACTGGCTCTCGCCCGCCTTCTGCGCGTGGGAGGGCTATGGCCGGCTGTGGAAGAACCTGCTCGGCTGGCTGACCGATCCGCGCTGAGGCGCAGGCGGTTCGGTGTGGCCGGGCGGTTCACGGTGTGGCGAGAATGGCGGCCATGGTTGCGGCATCGGGAAAGGCCGCGCAGGTGCCCGGCCGCGACACCGCGATGGCCGCGGCCATCGCGCCGTGGCGCAGGGCCTGTTCGTCCGGCTGGCCGCCGCGGCGCAGGGCGGAGGCCAGCACCGTGGCCATGAAGCAGTCGCCGGCGCCGGTGGTGTCGGCGGCCTGCGCCGGCACGGCCGGCACGAAGCGGGCTCCGGCGGCTCCGCCGGTCACCAGCAGCGCGCCTTCCGCCCCGAGCGTCAGCACCACCGTGCCGGCGCCGCGGGCTGCAAGGGCGGCTGCCGCGGCAGCCCCGGTCCGGCCCGTCAGGGCCTCGGCCTCGCCGGCATTGACGAACACGATGCCGGCCCGCCCGGCAAGGCCGGCAAAGGCCGGGCGCAGCGGCGAGGGGTTGAACGCGCTCACGATGCCGCGGGCGCGGGCGGCCTCCAGCACGGCGGCGGTGGCGGCTTCCGTCAGGTTGCCCTGCAGCACCGCAAGATCGCCGGGGCGGGCCTCGTCAAGGGCTGCGGCGGCCTCTGCCGGGGTTACGGATTCCGCGCAGGCAACGGTGGTGACGATCATGTTCTCGGCCCCGCAGGTCATCACCAGCGAGGTGTCGGTTGCCAGATCCGGCCGTCCGATCAGCCGGGCGCCGACCGCCTCGCTGGCCAGCCGTCCGCGCAGGGTCTGCGCCCTCCCGTCGCAGCCCACGGCGGCCGTCAGGCTCACGTCGAGACCGGCGCGGGCCATCGCCACCGCCTGGTTGGCGCCCTTGCCGCCAAGGTCGCTGGAAAGCGCCCGGCCGAACACGGAGGCCCCCGGTCGGGGCCAGTCGGCCAGCAGGAGCGTCTCATCGAGCGCTACGTTTCCAACAACAAAGACCCGCATGACCATTTTCCGGAAAAGTTGATATGCAGCCTGTTTCAGACCATCGGCCCAGCGCAATAAGAGAAATATTCGGCCGTGACAAGGCTCTTATTGGTATGATTCATTGTCATCCGTTCCCGGGCGCACCGCGATACAAAGCTGGGCCGATGGATGACATATACGATGCCGCGATGCGCGATGCGGAGGCCCTTATCGAAGGCGGCTTTCACGGTCTGATGGTGGAAAATCACGGCGATATTCCGTTTTCCAAGCCGGAGGATATCGGCCCGGAAACCGCGGCCTTCATGGCCGTGATCACCGATCGGGTGCGCCGGGCAACGGGGGTGCCGATGGGGGTCAACGTGCTTGCCAATGCGCCGGTGCCGGCCTTTGCTGTGGCGGTGGCCGGCGGGGCGCAGTTCATCCGCGTCAACCAGTGGGCCAACGCCTATGTGGCGAACGAGGGCTTCATGGAAGGCCGGGCGGCGGAGGCGATGCGGTATCGTTCGCTGCTGCGGGCGGAAAACGTGCGGGTCTTTGCCGACAGCCACGTCAAGCACGGTGCCCATGCCATCACGGCCGACCGCTCGGTGACCGAACTGACCCGCGATCTCGCCTTCTTCGATGCGGATGCCGTGATCGCCACCGGCCAGCGCACCGGCGATGCCGCCGACCTCGGCGAGATCGGCGAAATCGCCGCGGCCACCGACCTGCCGGTGGTGGTGGGCTCCGGCGTGACGCCGGACAATGTCGCCGCCATCCTGTCGCGCACGGCCGGCGCCATCGTCGCCTCGTCGCTCAAAACCGGCGGGGTGTGGTGGAATCCGGTGGAACCCGCCCGCGTCGCCCGTCTCGTTGCCGCTGCCGCCCCGCTTCTGGAGCCCTGAGATGCCTGCCAGCCGATCGCTTTCCGAGCGCATTCTTGCCGATAACGCCGCCGTGTTCGCGGCCATGACCGGCCATCGGTTCGTGACCGATATCGAGGCGGACCGGCTGCCGAAGGCCGTGTTCGAGCGCTATCTCGTCTATGAGGGCGCGTTCGTGGAAACCGCCATTGCCATCTTTGCCTATGCGGTGGCAAAGGCGCCGGCGATTGCCGCCCGCCGCAAACTGATCGGCGTGCTCGATGCGCTGGCAAACGAGCAGATCGGCTATTTCGAAACCACCTTTGCCGCGCGCGGCATCGATCCGGCCGCCTGCGATCTCTCCGACCCCGCCGTCGTCGCCTTCCGCGACGGCATGCTGGCGATTGCCCGCGACGGCGACTATCTCGATATCGTGGCCGCGATGTTCGCGGCCGAATGGATGTACTTCACCTGGTGCAGCCGGGCGGCGGCCCGGCCGGTCTCCGATCCGCTGCTGCGGGCGTGGGTCGACATGCATGCCGCGCCGGGCTTTGCCGCGCAGGCCCGGTGGCTGCGCGACGAACTCGATGCCGCCGGCCCGGCGCTTGGCGAGGCCGCCGCGGCGCATCTTTCCGCCGTCTTCGGCCGGGCCGAGGCGCTGGAGGTGGCCTTCCACACCGCAGCCTACGGGAGCGACCGGCCGTGACCGCGCCGCCCATCGACGGCGAGCGCCTGCTTGCCCGCATGGCCGCTTTCGCCGCCATCGGCGCGACGGCAAAGGGCGGCGTCAACCGGCAGGCGCTGAGCCCGGAGGATCGCGCGGCGCGCGCGCTTCTGGCCGGCATCGGCGCGGCGCGGGGGTTCAGCGTTCATCAGGACGCCATCGCCAACCTGTTCCTGCGCCGCGAGGGGCGGGATCCGGCCCTGCCGCCGCTGGTCATCGGCAGTCATCTCGACAGCCAGATCACGGGCGGGCGGTTCGACGGTGCCCTCGGCGTGCTGTCGGCGCTGGAGGTGCTGGAAAGCCTGGCCGACGCGGGTATCGAAACGCCCCGCGCGGTGGAGGTGGTGGCGTGGACGAACGAGGAGGGCAGCCATTACCAGCCCGGCTGCATGGGCTCCATGGCCTTTGCCGCAGGCGCCGTGCCGGCGGCGTGGCATGGCCTGACCGGTCACGACGGCAGCCGCTTTGCCGAAGAGCTTGCCGCAACGCTGGCCGCCCTGCCGCAGGCCGCGATACGGCCGACCGGCTTTACGGTGGCCGCCTATCTGGAACTGCATATCGAACAGGGACCGTCCCTTGAGCGGGCGGAACTTCCCGTCGGCATCGTCACCGGCATTCAGGGCACCCGGTGGTTCGAAGTGACGGTGGAGGGGCAGGCGGCCCATGCCGGCACCACGGCGCTGGCCTTTCGCCGCGATCCGCTGGCGGCCGCGGTCGCCGCGCTCGGCCGGCTCTATGGCCGCGTGATGCCGCAGGATGAGGCGGCCCGCTTCACGGTCGGCCGCATGAACGTCGCGCCGGGTGTCGTCAACGCCATCCCGGAACGGGTCACCTTCTCCATCGACCTGCGGCACCCGGAGAGCCCGGTTCTCGACCGCCTTGAAGGCGAGATCGCCGCAACCCTGCGCGAGGCCGCCGGCGCGGCCGGCTGCACGGCGGAGATGCGCCGCCTGTTCGACATGCCGCCCGCCCGCTTCGATGCCGGTCTGGTCGCGGCGCTGGAGGCGGCGGCGCAGAGATCCGGGTTCGCATTCCGGTCGATGGTGTCGGGTGCGTTTCACGATGCGCTGTTTCTGGCGCGCGTTGCGCCGGCCGCCATGATTTTCGTGCCCTGCCGGGACGGCCTCAGCCACAACGAGGCCGAGTTCGTGCCCGACGGCAATGTCGTGGCCGGGGCGCAGATGCTGCGGGCCGGGGTGGAAGAGATCCTCGCCCGTCTGTAACGGGCCCGCGCTTCAGCGCGTGCAGCGGGTGCAGGCTTCCACGAAGGCACGCAGCTTCGGCTGGCCGCGGCTGGCGCGCGGGAAATAAAGGTAGAGGCTGTCGGCCGGCGGCGAGAACGGCTCCAGCACGGTTTCCAGCGCCCCGCGCGCCAGATCGCCCGCCACGCTCAGCGTGGAGGTGTAGGCAAGGCCCGCGCCCTCGGCCGCCAGCGTGGCCAGCAACGTGCCGTCGTTGACCACGACGGCCCCCGGCGGATCGATGCTGAAGCCCTGTCCGCCGCGCTGGAACTCCCAGCGGTAGACATCGCCGCGATCCGGGCGGCGGTAGCGGATGCACTCGTGGCGGGCAATGTCCTCCGGCGTTGCCGGGCGGCCGTGGCGGGCGAAGTAACCGGGCGCGCCGACCACCATCCAGCGGAACGGCTGCGAGACGCGGAGCGCGATCATATCGCGCGCAATGAACTCGCCGACGCGGATGCCGGCATCGTAGCCGCCGCTCACCAGATCGGCATGGGTGGCATCGACCGTGACTTCGATTTTCAGTCGCGGCCAGCGCTGGCGAAAGGCCGGCAGCACCGGCCGCAGCACCGCCTGCAGGGCCATGGTATGCACCAGCAGCCGCAGTGTGCCGGCGGGGCTGGGGCCCTGCGTGCTCAGGGTCTCCAGCGTGCCGGCAATGATGTCCGCGGCAGGCCCCAGCTGGGAGAGCAGGTGTCCGCCGGCTTCCGTCAGCGCGATGCGGCGGGTCGTGCGCACCATCAGCGGCGTTCCGAGACGGGTTTCCAGCGCCCGCAAGGCCTGGCTGACGGCCCCCGGGGTCACCCCCAGTTCAATGGCGGCGGCGCGAAACGAACCCGCCCGGGCAATGGCCAGAAACTCGGTCAGTCCGTCGAATGCATCGCTGCGTGCCATCGTTTGCTCCCTTGCCCCGACCGGCGATTATATAGCCCGGCTGAACAGCTCATGAAGAGGCGACCCGGTTATCGGGCCGGCCCCGGCACCCCAGATGACACCGGCGGACGGGCCGGCCGCCGCCCCGGCGGGGCGGGGGCTGCCGCGTTCTTCACGGGACCATGACCAGCAGGTGACATCATGCGCTACAAGACACTGGGCGGGACGGGCCTCATCGTCTCCGAAATCTGCCTGGGCACCATGACGTTCGGCGGCCGCGGCGGATTCTGGCCGGCCATCGGCGATCTGGAACAGGCCGGTGCCGATGCCATCGTGGCGCGCGCGGCAGAGGCCGGCGTCAATTTCATCGACACGGCGGATATCTATTCGGAAGGGCTGTCGGAGGAGATCACCGGGCGGGCGATGCGCAATTCCGGCCGGCCACGCACCGATTTCGTGCTGGCCACCAAGGTGTTCGGCCGGGTAGGGCCGGGCGTCAACGACCGCGGCGCCTCACGCGGGCATATCATGGATGGCATCCGCGCCAGCCTGAAACGGCTCGGCACCGATTATGTCGATCTCTACCAGATCCACGGCTTCGATGCGGTAACCCCCATCGAAGAGACGCTGAAGGCGCTGGACGATCTGATCCGGCAGGGGCACATCCGCTATTATGGCCTTTCCAACTGGCCGGCGTGGGCGCTGATGAAAGCGATCGGCCTTGCCGACCGGCTGGGCCTTGCCCGCCCGGCCACCCTGCAGGCCTATTACACGCTGGCCGGCCGCGATCTGGAACGCGAGATTGCGCCGTTGCTGCTGGCCGAAAAAGTGGGGCTGATGGTGTGGAGCCCGCTTGCCGGCGGCCTGCTCAGCGGCAAATATGGCCGCGATGGCAGCGGACCGGACGGCAGCCGCCGGGTGAGTTTCGATTTTCCGCCGGTCAACCGCGACCGGGCCTTCGACTGCATCGATGCGATGCGGCCGGTTGCGGATGCTCACGGGGTGTCGGTGGCGCAGGTGGCTCTGGCCTTCGTCATGAGCCGCCCGTTCGTGACGTCCGCCATCATCGGGGCGCGCAACACCGCCCAGCTTGACGACAATCTGGCCGCTTCCGCGCTGGCGCTCGCGCCGGAGGAACTGGCCGCGCTCGAAGCCGTGAGCGCGCTGCCGGCGGAATATCCGGGGTGGATGCTGGCACGGCAGACCGGCCCGGATTCCGGGGTCGGCATTCTGAAGGGTGAAAATGGCTGAGATCGTCCATCAGACGGAGGCGGCGCCGCAGGCGCCGTCTGCCGCCCTCATCGCGGTCGTGGCCTTTGCCGCCGGCTCGCTGGTTGCCAACCTCTATTATGCCCAGCCGCTCATCGGCTCCATTGCTCCGGCCATCGGCATTTCGGTGGAATATGCGGGCGCCATCGTTTCCGTCACCCAGATCGGCTACGGTCTGGGGCTGCTGTTTCTGGTCTCGCTGGCCGACCGGGTGGAAAACCGCCGCCTCGTGCTGTCGCTGATGGGGCTGACGGCGCTGGGGCTGGCGGGCGTTGCGTTTTCAACCCACGTCGTGCCGTTCTTCATCGCCTCGCTGCTGGTCGGGCTGTGCTCGTGCGGGGCGCAGGTGCTCATTCCCTTCGCCGTCAGCCTCGTGCCGCCGAAGGCCCGCGGGCGCGTTATCGGCAATGTCATGGCCGGCGCGCTCTCCGGCATCATGCTGGCACGGCCGCTGTCGCTGTTCGTGGCCTCGGCATTCGGCTGGCGGGCAATCTTCGTCCTGTCGGCGGTCGTCATGCTGGCGGTGGCCGGCCTGCTCGCCCGCCTCATGCCGCATCACCGGCCGCAGACGGGGCTGAGCTACGGCGCCATTCTGCTGTCGATGGCCGACCTGCTGAAGACACTGCCGGTGCTGCGCTGGCGGTCGCTTTATCAGGCGCTGCTGTTTGCCGCCTTTCATCTGCTGTGGACGGCAGCACCGCTGATGCTGGCCGAGCGCTTCGGCCTCAGCGACCGGGCCATTGGCCTGTTCGCTCTCGCCGGGGCGGGCGGGGCGCTGGCCGCACCGCTGGCCGGCCGGCTGGCCGATGCCGGCCGCAGCGGGCTGGCAACGGTGCTGTCGATGTTGCTCGTCGGGGTCGGCAGCCTCGTTTCCGGCTGGGCGGCGGCCGGCGGCATGCTGATTTCGCTGGCCGTGCTGATGGTTGTGGTGGATGCGGCGGTGCAGACCAATCAGGTCGTCAGCCAGCGCATCATCTTTGCCGCCCCCGCGGCGGTGCGGGGACGGGTCAACGGTGTCTACATGACACTGGTGTTCGTCGGCGGGGCCATCGGCTCCATGCTCGGCACGCTGACCTATCACCATGGCGGCTGGGCCGCGACGGCGGCCACCGGCACGGCGCTGGGTCTCGGTGCCCTTGCGCTCTACGGGCTGGAGACGCGGGCCGCAGGCCGGCAGAAGGCCGGCGCCTGAACGGCGCCGGTTTATTTTCCCGGAAACGGGCGGGCCGGCCGGTCTCAGGCGAGGCCGGTCCACGTCAGCAGGCGGTCGGTGATCTGCGCACCGGCCACCAGCAACACACCGGTCCATGCCAGCGCCAGCGCCGAAACGCCCAGCGCGGCGAGCATGGCCATGCCGTCGCGCGCTGTCATCGCCAGTGCCAGCAGAATGAGCGAGATCGCCGGCAGCAGGTTGCCCGTCGGCAACGGCAGAGCAATGGCAATGCCGAGCAGCACCATGAGCAGGCCGATCAGGCTGCGGGCCAGCGTGCCGGTCAGCCCCTTCAGCCGACGCCGGCGCATGCGGCGCTCCGCCTTCTGCAGCCAGGGGGTGGCCCTGGCGCACATCTTCTGCAGCAGGGGCGGGGAGAGATGGCGCCGGCGCAGCCACTCCGGCAGCCAGAGCCGGCGGCTGCCGGCCATCACCTGCAGGGCGACGAAGGCGAGGCAGGTGCCGAGCCCGACGCCGAGCGGCCCCGGAATGGGGATCAGCGTGATGAGCGACAGCAGCACGATCGTCAGCCCCACGCCGGTGCGGCCGAGGCAATCCAGCACCTCGCCGATCGTCACCTGTTCGCGGCCGTCGACGCGCAGCGACAGGGACTGCAGGGCGGCAGAGGCCATCCAGCGCTGCGAGAAGGGTTCGGGGGCGAAGGTCACAGGAGCACCGTCTGATCACCGGGCAGAGGCTTGCGAAAGAGGCTTGCGAAAAGGGCTTGCGAAAGAGGCGGAGAGGGGCCGCGCGCGGCCCCGCTCTCATCGGCCCGGGCGCACCGCATCCGACGCGCGCTCATCGCCCGCGCCGATCCCGGTTGGGTGTTCCCCGGTCGAACGGTCTCCGGTCGCGGGCTGCAGAACCGTGCGGTCTTCGGCGCTGCTGCGCACGAGGCTCCACACGACGCCCGCGGCGATGATGGCAAATGTGATGGCGAGCGACAAGAGCGCAGGGAATTTCTCCAGCCCCATGAACTCGGCCGCGAACACCTTGCCGCCGATGAAGATCAGCACGATCGCCAGCGCCGGCTTGAGGTAGCGGAAGCGGTGGATCATGGCGGCCAGCGCGAAATAGAGGGCGCGCAGGCCGAGGATGGCGAAAATGTTGGAGGTGTAGACGAGGAACGGATCCGTGGTGATCGCGAAGATCGCCGGCACGGAATCCACCGCGAACACGATGTCCGCCACTTCCACCATCACCAGTGCCATGAACAGCGGTGTCACGAACAGCGCCGTGCGGCCGGTTCCGGGGTGCGGCTGGCGCACGAAGAAGCGATCGTCGTGCAGCCGGTCGGTCACGTTCAGGCGGCGGCGCATGAAGCGGATCAGGGCATTGTCGCCGATCTCGGCCGGTTTCTCCTCGCTCCACAGCATGCGGATGCCGGTGAAGACGAGGAAGGCGGCGAAGATCAGCAGCACCCATTCAAAGCGGGCGACGAGCGTTGCCCCGACGCCGATCATGATGGCGCGCAGCACCAGCACGCCGAGGATGCCCCAGAACAGCACCCGATGCTGATAGAGCCGGGGAATGGCGAAATAGCTGAAGATCAGCGCGATGACGAAGACGTTGTCGAGCGCCAGCGTCTTTTCGACGACGAAGCCGGTCACATAGGCAAGGCCGGCCTCGTCGCCGAGCGACCACCACACGAAGCCGCCGAAGGCGAGGCCGAGCGAGATGTAGAACGCGGAAAGCAGGAGGCTTTCACGCACCGAAATTTCATGATTGTGGCGGTGGAGCACGCCGAGATCGAAGGCCAGAATGGCAATGACGAGCGCCAGAAACGCCAGCCACATCCAGACGGGCTTGCCCATCCACAGCGTGTCGATGGCCACCCGGCCTGTATCGATGGCAAGGAGCGCGAGATCCATGACCGGACCTTCCCCGGGCCGGCGAGCGATGTCGATGACGGTCCGACATCGCAAGAGCGCCGGCAGGCTCTTGCCAGAGGGGCCCGGACCCATGGGTTACCCGGCATATGGGCGCCGCCGCCGCTCATTCAAGGCGCAGGGGCCAAAATCGACGCTGCCCGTTGCTGCAGCGGAGACAGTCTTTCCCCGTCGCGCACGGCTGCACGCGGCCACTGGCCGGACTATCTCGGGCATCGGGTTCCTGAAATGCAGGCGGGCCCGGCCCGCAGAGGAGATGTCATGAAGACGCTGACCGGCATTACCGGCAGCCATCACCGCCACTGGGTGGGCGATGGCTTTCCGGTGCGCACGCTGTTCGATTATTCGCAGGCGGCAACGTTCAGTCCGTTCCTGCTGCTGGATTATGCCGGCCCGCTGGCGTTTGCCCCCACCACCGCGCGCCGCGGCGTGGGCCAGCATCCGCACCGCGGGTTCGAGACGGTAACGATCGTCTATGACGGCGCAGTCGAGCACCGCGATTCGACCGGGGCAGGGGGCATCATCGGTCCCGGCGACGTGCAGTGGATGACGGCGGCGGGCGGCATCCTGCATGAGGAGTTCCACGCACCGGCTTTCGCGGCGAAGGGCGGAACGTTCTGTGTGGTGCAGCTCTGGGTCAATCTGCCGGCGCGCGACAAGATGAGTGCACCGGGCTACCAGTCGCTGCGGGCGGCGGACATTCCCGCCGTCGCCCTGCCGGACGGGGCGGGGGCCGTGCGCGTCATCGCCGGCGCGCTCGCCGGGGCCCGCGGTCCGGCGCGCACCTTCACACCCGTGAATGTATGGGACGGCCAGCTCACCGGCCGCGCGGCAGCGGAGCTGACCGTGCCGGACGGGCACAATGCCTTCGTTGTGGTGCTGGACGGCCGGGTGCGCGTCAACGACAGCCGCGTTCTCGGCGAGGCCGACGTTGCCGTGTTCGACCGAACCGGCACCGGGCTGCGCATCCTGCCGGAGGGCGAGGCCCATGTGCTGGTGCTGAGCGGCGCGCCGATCGACGAACCGGTGTTCGGCCATGGCCCGTTCGTGATGAACACCCGGGCGGAGATCATCGCCGCCGTGGAGGATTTCAACGGCGGCCGCTTCGGCACCATCCGCCCCGCCGGGGCGTGAAGGCGGGCACCGCCGTAGGCCGGCTCGCGCAGCGATCCGTAAGGCCCCGCCGGTTCTGCGCGCTGAGCAGCGGCAGTGCCGCGTGCCACGGCATCGGATCGGCTTTTATCGCCCGCCGGCAGGGCCTCCTGCCGGCGGGCTCGTCCATCGTCGGCGACATGTGCGGGGCAGGGCTGATGATGCCCGGTATCGAACTCGTGGCAGACACAGCGCCGTGCGCTCCGTTCGATCTGCACCTTCAGGCCGGTATGCCGTTCGACCGCACTGCCTGTGAGAACGGGCTCGTGGCGCGCTGCATGGGCGCTGTGCTCGGCTTCCGCCGCCGCGCGTCATCACCGCGGCCTTGTCGATGAGATCGCCGATAAGGTCGCCGCCATCCCTCGGCACCCTTGAGGCCCGGCTGCGCTGATCTGTGCCCGCCCGGCGACGGGTTCCGTTTAGCGCTGTTCCGCCGGACAGGCAGACCGGTGCCTTCGGCGTCTGCCCGGGAGTCGGGTGACGGTCGTTTTGGAC
>NZ_DAISHT010000007.1:20730-48312 GCF_036822375.1 Pseudoxanthobacter sp.
TGCCGGAAATAGTAATCCGCGTAGGTGCCGCGCCGGCGGCACGATTCAGTCGGGTTCACGCGTCCGGAAGACGCAGCAGCGGGATCGGGGAAGCTGTCTGCGGGCTCCCGTCAGAACCGGTCCGTGCCGTCTGCCCCGGCACGGGCTCGTGTTCTTTCCGTTCGGAACTGCATCGCAAGCTGCGGAGTGCGCGATTTTGCCGACCTCAGAAATCCGTTCCGACGAAGCCGGTCCGTCGCCTGCGCGCAGTAAACGCCGGGGGCTGCGTCTTCTGGCGGGCATTGTTGTGCTGGCCGGCATGGCTGGCGGGCTCGTTGTCTATCAGCCGTGGACGCGGCTGAAGGCCAGCCCGCCGGTCGCCTCGCAGACGGTCCCGGCCGGCGGGCGCGGCGGGGCGGCACCGGTGGCCGTGGCCACGGCGACAACGGCCACCGTGCCGGTGATCTATCAGGGCCTCGGCACAGTCACGCCCCTCAACACCGTCACGGTCCGCTCGCGTATTTCCGGCTACCTCACCCGCATCGCCTTTACGGAAGGACAGGATGTCCGGGCCGGCGATCTTCTGGCCGAAATCGACTGCCGCAGCTTCGAGGCCACCGCAGCCCAGATCGAGGGCGAGCTGACGCAGGCGCAGGCCCAGCTCGAAAACGCCCGACTCGATCTGCAGCGCTATCAGAAACTGCGCGCGCAGGATTCCATCGCCAAGCAGAATGTCGATACGCAGGCGGCGACGGTGCACGAATATGAAGGCAACGTGGCCGCCACGCAGGGCAAACTTGCCGCCGCAAAGGTCGACGTTTCCGATTGCCGCGTCACCGCGCCGATCTCCGGCCGCGTCGGCCTGCGCAAGGTCGATGCCGGCAATTATGTCACGGCCGGCGACAGCACCGGCATTGCCGTCGTTGCGCAGGTGCAGCCGATCGCCGTGCTGTTCACGCTGCCGGAAGACCAGATCGCACTTGTGGCCAGCCGCCTCCGCAGCGGGGCCGAACTGCCGGTCACGGCCTACGACCGCGCCAATGTGCGGCCGGTCGCCGACGGCCGGCTGACATCCATCGACAACCAGATTGACACCGCCACCGGCACGGTCCGGCTCAAGGCCGAATTTCCGAACACCGACGGGCTGTTGTTTCCCAACCAGTTCGTCAATGCGCACCTCCGGGTCGATACCCTGCCCGATGTCGTCGTCGTGCCGTCAGCGGCGGTGCAGTACGGCACGCCCGGCAGTTTCGTCTACAAGATGCAGCCCGATCACACCGTGGCCCTTCAGGTGGTTGAAACCGGCATCAGCACCGACGACCGCACGGTCATTGTCGCGGGCCTTTCCAGCGGCGACACGGTGGTGGTCGACGGCGTCGACCGCCTGCGCAACGGCGCGGCCGTCAGCGTGCGCATGGTGGATGGCAAGCCGGTGGGAACGGAGGCCGGTGGCCAGCGCCGTGTGGAAAGGCCGGCGTCGTGAACCCGTCGCGCCCGTTCATCCTGCGCCCGGTTGCCACCACGCTGCTGATGGTGGCCGTTCTGCTCTCCGGGCTTGTCGGGGCGCTCTGGCTGCCGGTTTCCGCGCTTCCGAGTGTGGATTACCCGATCATCCAGGTCACCACGCTCTATCCCGGCGCCAGCCCGGATGTGATGACGACAGCCGTGACAGCGCCCCTTGAACGGGAACTCGGCCAGATGGCCGGTCTCGACGAGATGGCCTCGCGCACCTCGGCCGGCTCCTCGGTCATCACGCTGCGCTTCGGCCTCGATCTCGATCTGGACGTGGCCGGGCAGGAGGTTCAGGCCGCCATCAACGCAGCCCGCAGTTCCCTGCCCTCCGACCTGCCGACGCCGCCGACCTACGCCAAGGTCAATCCGGCGGATTTCCCGATCCTGACCTTTGCCATCACTTCCCCGACCCTGACGGAAACCCAGCTCTACGATCTGGTCGACACCCGCCTCGCCCGCCGCATCTCGCAGATCAGCGGCGTCGGTCTGGTGCAGATCGCCGGCGGCCAGCGCAAGGCGATCCGCGTCGGGGCCAATCTCAATGCGCTGGCGGCCTATGGCCTCAACATCGACGACCTGCGCACCACCCTCAGCAATCTCAACGCCAACACCCCCAAGGGTTCGTTCGATGGACCGGCCCGGGCCTACACCATCGATTCCAACGATCAGATGAAGTCGGCGGAGGAATATCGCGCTTCCGTCATCGCCTATCGCGACGGCGCGCCGGTGCGGCTCGCCGATGTCGCGACCGTGGTCGAGGCCTCGGAGAACCGGGCGCTGGCGGCAACGACCGGCCGCGATCCGGCGATCATTCTCACCGTCCAGCGCCAGCCGGGCGCCAATGTGATCGCGGTTGCAGACCGCATCAAGGCCCTCATGCCGGCCATCGAAGCCGGCATGCCGCAATCGGTCAGCGTCACGCTCGTCACCGACCGCACCACCTCCATCCGCGCCTCGGTCCGCGATGTCGGCTTCGAACTGGCGCTGGCGGTCGCGCTGGTCGTGCTGGTCATTTTCCTGTTTCTGCGCAACCTGCCGGCCACCCTGATCCCGAGCCTCTCCATTCCGCTGTCGCTGGTCGGGGCCCTCGGGGTGATGTATCTGTGGGGCATGTCCATCGACAACCTGTCGCTGATGGCGCTGACCATTGCCACGGGGTTTGTCGTTGACGACGCCATTGTCGTCATCGAGAACATCGCCCGCTATCTGGAAAAAGGGCTGTCGCCGCTGGAAGCCGCCCTGCAGGGGTCTGCCCAGATCGGCTTCACCATCATCTCGCTCACGGTTTCGCTGATCGCCGTGCTCATCCCGCTGCTGTTCATGGGCGATGTGGTCGGCCGGCTGTTCCACGAATTCGCCATCACCCTCGCCGTCACCATCGTCATCTCGGCCGTCGTGTCGCTCACGCTGGTGCCGATGCTGTGCGCGCGCCTGCTGAAGACGGCGCCGCAAGAGCACCGCGCCGGCGCGTTCGACCGCATGACCGCGCTCTATGCCCGCCTGCTCGACGGCGTTCTGGCCCACCAGAAGCTCACGCTGGTCGTGGCCCTGGCAACGGTTGCCGCCACAGTGTGGCTGACGGTGGCCATCCCCAAGGGGTTCTTTCCGGTTCAGGATACCGGCATCCTGCAGGGCGTGACGCAGGCCGATCAGTCGGTGTCCTTCCGCGCCATGCTTGCCCGCCAGCAGCAGGTGGTCGATGTGGTGCGCGCCGATCCCGATGTCGTCAGCGTGCTGTCGTTCATCGGCGCCGACGGCTCCAATGCCACGCTCAACACCGGCCGCCTCATCATCAACCTCAGACCGAAGGACGAGCGCAGCGCCTCCGCCACGGCGATCGGCAACCGGCTGCGGCAGGCCACGGCCGATATTCCCGGCATCGCGCTGTTCACGCAGCCGGTTCAGGATCTCGCCATCGATGCCAACCCGGGCGCGGCTCAGTATCAGTTCGTGCTCGACAGCCCCGATGCCGCCGATCTGGAGCACTGGGCACCCCGCCTTGTCGCGGCGCTGAAACAATCGCCCGTGCTGGCCGATGTCAGCAGCGATCAGGCGGCCAGCGGCCTTGCCGCCTACCTCACGATCGACCGGGCCACCGCCGCGCGCTTCGGCATCACGCCCGCCACCATCGATAATGCCCTCTACGATGCGTTCGGCCAGCGCATCGTTTCCACCATCTTCACGCAGGCCAACCAGTATCGCGTCATTCTGGAGGCCGACCCCGATCTGGCCGACAACCTTGCCGCGCTCGACAGCGTCTACCTGCCCTCCTCGCTTTCCTCCACCGGTCAGGTGCGCCTCACCTCCGTCGTGCAGGTGGAAGAGCGGCAGGCGCCGCTGCTCGTCTCTCATCTCGGCCAGTTCCCGGCCGTGACGGTGTCGTTCAATCTTGCCCCCGGCGCCTCGCTCGGCGCCGCCGTCGCCGCCGTGGAAGACGTCGCCCGGCAGGTCGGTCTGCCGGAAAGCGTCGGGCTTCATTTCGAGGGCGCGGCGGCGGCCTTCCGGTCGGCGCTGTCCAACGAGCTCATCCTCGTCATCGCCGCCGTGGTGGCGATGTATATCGTGCTCGGCGTGCTCTACGAGAGCTTCATCCATCCGGTCACCATCCTTTCCACCCTGCCCTCTGCGGGCATGGGGGCGCTGATGGCCCTTTGGCTGGCCGGTCGGGAGCTCGATATCGTCGCCGTCATCGGCATCGTGCTGCTCATCGGTATCGTCAAGAAGAACGCCATCATGATGATCGACTTCGCGCTCGATGCGGAACGGCGCGAGGGCAAGAGCCCGGTTGCGGCCATCCGTCAGGCCTGTCTGCTGCGCCTGCGGCCGATCCTCATGACCACCTTTGCCGCGCTGTTCGCGGCGTTGCCGATGATGCTCGGTTCCGGCGTGGGGTCGGAACTGCGCCAGCCGCTGGGGCTTGCCATCGTCGGCGGCCTCATCGTCAGCCAGATCCTGACGCTGTTCACCACGCCGGTCATCTATCTCGCCTTTGCCCGGCTGTCGCGGGCGCTCGGCCGGCAGGCCGCCACGGATCCGGCGTGAGCGGGGGAGGCGACGGATGAACATTTCCGCCCCCTTCATCCGCCGGCCGGTCGCCACCACCCTGCTGACGATCGCCATCGTCATTGCCGGCCTGATCGGCTACCGCACGCTGTCGGTCGCCCCGCTGCCGCAGATCGACTTTCCCACCATCATGGTGCAGGCCAACATGGCCGGCGCGAGCCCGGATACCATGGCGACCAGCGTCGCCGCCGTGCTCGAACGCCATCTCGGCCAGATCGCCGGGGTCAGCGAGATGACCTCGCAGAGCACCACCGGCAGCACACGCATCGTGCTGCAGTTCGACCTCAACCGCGATATCGACGGCGCGGCGCGCGATGTTCAGGCGGCCATCAACGCCGCGCAGGCCGATCTGCCCGCCAACCTGCGCGCCACCCCCACCTATCGCAAGTTCAACCCGGCCGATGCGCCGGTGATGATCGTGGCCCTCACCTCGCCCACACGCGACCGCGGCCAGCTGTTCGACACCGCCGCAACCGTGTTGCAACAGAAGCTGTCCCAGCTTTCCGGTATCGGCAACGTGGATGTCGGCGGTGCGGCGCTGCCGGCCGTGCGCGTGGAACTCAACCCCCACGCCCTCGCCAGCTACGGCATCGCGCTGGAAGACGTGCGGGCCGCCATTGCCGGGGCAAATGCCAACAGCCCCAAGGGCGCCATCGAATCCGGCGACCGCCGCTGGCAGCTTTATGCCAACGATCAGGCGGTGAAGGCGGCGGACTACCGCGATCTCGTCATTGCCTGGCGCAACGATGCGCCGGTGCGGCTTTCCGATGTCGGCACGGTCATCGATTCCATCGAGGACGTGCGCAACGCCGGCTTCGTCAACGGAAAGCCGGCCATCCTGCTCATGCTGTTTGCCCAGCCCGGTGCCAACATCATCGAAACGGTCGACCGCGTCCGCGCCGTGCTCCCGCAACTGAAGGCGGCCCTGCCCGCCGATGTCGACCTGACCGTGGTGGCAGACCGCTCGTCCACCATCCGCGCCTCGTTCCGGGAAACGCAGCGCACCCTCGTCATCGCCGTCGTGCTGGTCATCGGCGTGGTGGTGGTGTTCCTCGGCTCGTTCCGCGCCGCCCTCATCCCGGCCGTGGCCGTGCCGGCCTCCATCATCGGCACCTTCGCCGCCATGGCGCTGGCCGGGTTCAGCCTCAACAACCTGTCGCTGATGGCGCTCACCATCGCCACCGGCTTCGTGGTCGACGATGCCATCGTGGTGCTGGAGAACATCACGCGACATCTGGAGGCCGGCCGCAACCGTCTGGAGGCGGCCCTTCAGGGTGCGCAGGAGGTGGGCTTCACGGTGCTTTCCATGAGCCTGTCGCTCATCGCCGTGTTCCTGCCGCTGCTGGTGATGGGCGGTCTGGTCGGCCGCATCTTCGAGGAATTCTCCCTCACCCTTTCCATGGCGATCCTGATTTCCATGGTCCTGTCGCTCACCACCACGCCGATGATGTGCGCCGTCCTGCTGCGCCGCGGCGATAAGGCCGCCCGCGCACCCGGCCCCGGGGCCCGCGCCATGGCCGCGGCCCAGCGGGCCTATCAGCGCTCACTCGGCTGGAGTCTGCATCACCCGCGTCTGCTGCTGAGTTCTCTCATCGTCATAATCGGCCTTAACTTCGTCCTTTACAGTATTGTACCGAAAGGTTTTATGCCAATGCAGGATACCGGCATGCTGATGGGCGGCATCAGCGCCGACAAGTCGATTTCCTTTGCCGCCCTGCAACAGAAAATGATCGCGGTGCAGCAGATCGTGGCCGCCGATCCCGGCGTGGAAAGCGTAGCCGGCGCCACCGGCGGGCGCAGCCCCAGCTCGGGCAACATCTTCGTCATGCTGAAGCCGCGCGCGGAACGCGACAGCGCCGATGCCATTGTCAGCCGCCTGCGCACGAAGCTCGCGAAAGTGCCGGGGGCGCGGCTGTTCCTGTTTCCGCGGCAGGATCTGCGCCCCGGCGGCCGGCAGAGCTTCGCCCAGTATCAGTATGCCCTGATCGGCGAGGACAGCGCAGAACTGGCGACATGGTCCCAGAAGCTGATGACCGCCCTGCAGCATTCCCCGGTGGTCACCGACCTTGACAGCGACCTGCGCGACGGGGCCCTTGAGACCCGCCTTGTGGTGGATCGCGATGCGGCGGCGCGCTACGGCCTGCGGCCGGACATCGTCAATGCCACGCTCTACGATGCCTTCGGCCAGCGCCCGGTCACCACCATTCGCAAGGCCAGCAACGAATACAAGGTCATCATGGAACTGGCGCCGGATTACCTGACCGATCCGGATTCGCTGAAGGTCATCCATGTCAGCACCTCCGGCATGCGCGCTGGCGGCGCCGCCGCCAGCAATGCCACCGCCACGGCCGCTTCGGCGGGCAGCAACAGCAGCGACACCGCGGCGGTGCGCAATCAGGCCTCGAACGCCATCGCGACCGGCGGTGCGGCCTCCACCTCCGCCGGCGCCGCGGTCAGCACCAGCCGGGAATCGATGATCCCGCTGGCCTCTTTCTCGCGCTACGAGCCCTCGACCGGCCCCTCGCAGGTGCGCCATCAGGGCCAGTTCGCCGCCGTCACGCTCTCGTTCAACCTTGCAGAGGGCCGGTCGCTTTCCGACGCGGTGCGGGCGATCGATGACGCGGTGGCCGAAATCGGGCTGCCGACCGATATTCAGGGCCAGTTCGCCGGCTCGGCCGCGTCGTTTCAGGCTTCCACCAACAGCCAGCCGCTCATCATTCTGGCGGCGCTGGTCACGGTCTATATCGTGCTCGGCATCCTCTACGAGAGCTATATCCACCCCGTCACCATCCTTTCCACGCTGCCCTCTGCCGGCGTGGGGGCGGTGCTGGCGCTGCTGGCCTCCGGCACGGAATTCAGCCTCATCGCACTCATCGCGGTCATCCTGCTTATCGGCATCGTCAAGAAGAACGCGATCATGATGGTCGACTTCGCGCTGGAAGCCGAACGACATCAGGGCCTTGGCCCGCGCGAGGCGATCTGGCAGGCGGCCGTTCAGCGCTTCCGCCCCATCATGATGACCACGCTGGCCGCGCTGCTCGGCGCCGTGCCGCTTGCGCTCGATTTCGGCGAGGGCGGGGAGATCCGCCGTCCGCTCGGCATCGCCATCATCGGCGGCCTCGTCGTCAGCCAGCTTCTCACGCTCTATACCACCCCGGTGGTCTACCTTTATCTCGACCGTCTGCGCCTCTGGAGCGCCCGCCGCTGGCGGGGCCTCTCCGGCCGCCGGCGCCCGACAGCCTCCTGATCCGGGATCATGATGTCGCCCTGCCCGCCCCGCTCCGGCGCTGCCCCGCGCCATGATGTTCTGCGCTACGCCCTGCGGCTGTCCACGGCCCTTGCGCTGGCGATGCTCGCCGCCGGGTGCATGGTGGGCCCGGACTACAAGCGCCCCGAGGCGACGGTGCCCGTCGCCTACAAGGAAATGAAGGGCTGGAAGCCGGCGACCCCCGCCGACGACATGCCGCGCACCGACTGGTGGACGGCATGGAACGACCCGGTCCTCAATCGCCTTGAGGCCCGCGTGGCCGTGGATAACCAGACGGTGCGCGCCTACGAGGCCTCGTGGCGGCAGGCCCGCGCCATCGTCGCGGAAGTCCGTTCCGGCCTGGCACCGAGCGCCACCTTCAACCCGGATATCACCCGCCAGCACGCCAGCAACAACGACAATGTCAGCTATGAGGCCATCGCCAACCTCAGCTGGGAAATCGATGTCTGGGGCCGCATCCGCCGGCAGGTGGAATCCAGCACGGCGGCCGCGCAGGTCAGCGCCGCAGACCTCGCCAACGCCCGTCTTTCCGCACAGGCGGACGTGGCGAGCTATTATCTGCAAATGCGTTATCAGGATTCCCTGAAGCAGCTTCTGAACCAGACGGCGCAGGCCTACGAACGCTCCCTCACCATCGTCCGCAATCAGTACGAGGCCGGCACGGCCGCCCGTTCCGATGTGCTGACGGCGCAGACGCAGCTTCTTTCCACCCGCGCCGATGCCATCGCCGCAGAAAGCAACCGGGCGGTCTATGAGCACGCCCTCGCCGTGCTCACCGGCACGGTGCCGAGCGCCCTCGACATCGCGCCCGGCAGCCTCACGCGCCGCGTGCCGAAGGTGCCGGTTGCCCTGCCCTCCACACTGCTGGAGCGGCGCCCGGACATCGCCGCGGCCGAGCGCACGATGGCGGAGCAGAACGCCCAGATCGGCGTTGCCGTGGCGGCCTATTACCCGGATATCAATCTCGCCGGCCTTGCCGGCTACAGTTCCGGCGGCATCAACGAACTGCTGACGGCCTCCAATCAGGTGTGGAGCCTTGCGGCCAGCGGCAACGAGCTGCTGTTCGACGGCGGCGGCCGCAAGGCGACCGTGCAGGCAGCCCGCGAGGCCTACGATGCCAGCGTCGCCAGCTATCGCGAGGCAGTGCTCAGCGCCTTCCGCGACGTGGAAGACGCGCTGGCGCAGCGCCGCATCGTGACGCGCCAGATCGCCGTGCAGCAGCAGGCCGTGACGGCGGCGCGGGAGGCCGTCACCATCAGCCTCAACGAATATGCCGCCGGCACGCAGGATTACACCACCGTTGCCACCGCGCAGGCCGCCGCCCTCAGCAACGAGCGCACGCTGCTCAACGCCGAACTGAACCGGCAACTGGCGACGGTCGACCTCATCCGCGCCCTTGGCGGCGGCTGGAGCACGGCCGACCTGCCCACGGCACGCGAAATCGAGGCAACGGCCCTGCCCGCGACCGGCGCCGGACCGGCGGCCGTCAAAACAAGTGCAGCCCCGGCGGGGGCCGGGGCTGCACCGTCTGCGGCCGGAGCGGCGGGGGCGGGCCGCTCCTGAGGGGAGGCGCCGGAAGCGGGCGCCGCGAGGGGGGGATGGCGCCGTCAGGTCGCCACCGGGGCCTCCGCCGCATCGGGTCCGGACGGCTCGCGCGCCGCCGGCCCGGCTTCGCCCGGCTTCTCCTCGCGTACGCGGAAACACAGCGCGTAGAGGGCCGGCACGAAGAACAGGGTAAGCAGGGTCGCCACCGCGAGCCCGCCCATGATCGCAACCGCCATCGGCCCCCAGAAGATGTTCCGCGACAGCGGAATCATGGCCAGAATGGCGGCCGAAGCCGTCAGCACCACCGGCCGCGCGCGGCGCACGGTGGAGCCGATCACGGCTTCAAAGGCTGTCAGGCCGGTCCCGAGATCCTGCCGGATCTGATCGACGAGGATCAGCGTGTTACGCATGATCATGCCGGCCAGCGACAGAACGCCAAGCAGCGTCACGAATCCGAACGGCTGGTTGAACAGGATCAGCCCGTAGACCGCACCGATGATGCCGAGCGGTGCGGTGGCAATGACCAGAAACAGGCTGCCGAAGCTCTGCACCTGAATCATGATGAAGACGAGCATGGCGGCGATCATGAACGGAAAAACCTTGCCAAGAGCGGCATTTGCCTTGGCGCTTTCTTCCACCGATCCGCCCAGCTCGATGCGATAGCCCATCGGCAGCGCTTCGATGAGCGGCGCGAGCTTCGGCATGATCGCGTTCGACACATCCGGCGGTTGCACGCCGCGGGCCACATCGGCGCGCACGGTGATGACCATGTCGCGGTTCTGCCGCCACAGGATCGGCTCCTCGAAGCCGTAGTCCGCCCGGGCCACCTGCGCCAGCGGCACCGCCACACCGTCGCGGCTGGTGATCGTCAGGTCGCGCAGCCGGTCCAGATCGAGGCGCTCGTCCGGCACCGCGCGGGCCACCACCGCCACCTGCTCGATCCCGTCGCGCACCTCGGTCACGGTGTAGCCGGAAAGCAGCGTCTGCAGCGTGGCGCTGATGTCGGCCGGCGTCAGCCCCAGCGCCCGCACCCGATCCTGATCGAGTGCGATGCGGATCGATTTCGCCTGCTCGTTCCAGTCCAGATTGACGTCGCGCGTATCGGGGTTCTGCTCCATCACCTTGCGAACCTGATAGGCGATGTGGCGCACGGCGACCGGGTCCGGCCCGATGACGCGAAACTGCACCGGGTAGCCGACCGGCGGGCCGAACACCAGTTCGCTGATGCGCACGGTGGCACCCGCCACCGCCCCGTCGGCCACCTTCTGTCGCAGCCGGGCAATGGCCGCATCGCGGGTCACGTGGTCGCTGGCATAGGCGATGATGACGCCGTAGCTTTCCTTCGGCAGTTCCGGGTTGAAGCCCAGCATCCAGCGCGGCGCGCCGGAGCCGATATAGGCGGTGTAGGTGCGGATGTCGGGATCGGCGGCAACCAGCGCTTCCATCTCCGCCACCGAGCGGTCGGTGGTGCCGAACGCCGCCCCGGCCGGGCTCGTCACCTCGATGACCAGTTCCGGGCGCGTGGAGGTGGGGAAGAACTGCTGTTGCACGAAGCGCATGGAGAAGATGGCCGAGACGAACAGCGCAACCGTGGCCACAACCACGAGCACGCGGTGGCGCACGCACCAGGTGACCATGGCGCGGAAGGCCCGATAGATCCGCGTCTCGTAGATCGCATTCGGATCCTCGGAATGAACCTTGAAATTCGGCAGCAGCCGCACACCCAGATAGGGGGTGAACACCACTGCCACCACCCACGAGACCAGCAGCGCAATCGCCACCACCCAGAAGATGCCGCCCGCATATTCCGAGGTGGACGAGCGCGACAGGCCCACGGGCATGAAGCCCGCCGCCGTCACCAGCGTTCCGGTCAGCATCGGAAAGGCGGTCGAGGTCCACGCAAAGCTTGCCGCTGAGATGCGGTCGAAGCCCTGCTCCATCTTCACCACCATCATTTCCACGGCGATGATGGCATCGTCCACCAGCAGGCCGAGGGCGATGATGAGCGCACCGAGCGTGACGCGCTGCAGCGAAAGGCCCATCAGGTCCATCACCATCATGGTGATCGCCAGCACCAGCGGCACGGCGCAGGCCACCACGATGCCGGTGCGCCAGCCGAGCGACAGGAACGACACGCCGAGCACGATGACGAGCGCTTCGATGAACACGCGCACGAACTCGTCGACCGACTCCTTCACGATCTGCGGCTGGTCGGCAATCTGCGCCAGTTGCAGCCCGACCGGCAGGTCGGCACGGACGGCGGCGATGGTCTCGTGCAGGTTTTCGCCGAGCGCCAGCACATTGGCGCCCTTGACCATGACGACGCCGATGCCCAGCGCCGGCACACCCTGCTGGCGCACCACGAACGAGGGCGGGTCCACCGGTCCGCGGCGGATGGTGGCAATATCGCCGAGGCGGAACTGCCGGCCGTTGGCCGCCGCAATCGGCACGTCCGCCACCGCGTCGGTGCCGTCCAGAGCGCCGTCGACCCGCAGATAGATCTGATCGGCGGCACTCTCGAACCGGCCCGCCGGCGTCACCGCGTTCTGCCGCGAAATGGAATTGAAGATGGCCTCGGGCGTGATGCCGAGCGTGGCGAGCTTGGCGTGGCTGAATTCCACATAAATGCGCTCGGCCTGCTCGCCGAAAAACACCACCTTGGCCACGTCCGGCACGCGCAGAAGGCGCTGGCGGATGATCTCCGCCTCGTCCTTCAGGGTGCGCGGCGTCACGCCCTCGTCGCCCGTCAGCATATAAAGCGTGGAGGAAACATCCGCGAAGTCATCGTTGAAGAACGGGCCGAGCACGCCGGCCGGCAGCCCGGCGCGCACATCGCCTACCCGGTTGCGCACGCGCAGGAACAGCCCCGGCACTTCTTTCGGCGGCGTATCGTCCTTGAACTGCACCTGCATATAGGTGCTGCCGGGGCGTGAGTAGGTGCGCACCTTATCGAAATACGGAATCTCCTGCAGCACCTTCTCGATGGGGTCAGCCACCTGCCGCTGCATTTCCTCCGTCGTGGCCCCCGGCCACTGGGCCGAAACGATCATCACCTTGACGGTGAAATCCGGCTCCTCCGCCCGCCCGAGATTGAAATAGGACAGGATGCCGCCGGCCGACAGCATGATCATGAGAAACAGCACGAGCGCCTGATGGGTGACCGCCCAGTGCGAAACGTTGAAACGCTGCATCATGAGCGCACCGCCGGGCCGGCGGTGCCCGGCTCCGCAAGGCCGCTCTGGCGGGCGGGTTCGGCGCGTTCGTCGGGCCGCACCTTCTCACCCGGCTGCAGCCGGCGCACGCCCATGGAGACCACCCACGCATTTGCCGGCACCCCGGTCACCACCGCGTCCGTCGTCTCGTAGCGCACGATGCCCACGGGCTGGAAACGCAGCGTGCCGCGACCGTCGGTCTTCTCGTCCGGCTCCACCACGAATACGCCCGGGCCGTCGCCGGCATTGAACACCGCGGCGAGCGGCAGCCGCGTCACCGTCTGCCCGGTGCCCCGGGTCAGCGTCACCGTCGCCGTCATGCCGAGGCGGACGGCGTCGTCGGCCGCCGGCAGGGCGAAACGCACGGCATAGGTGCGGGTCGCGGCATCGGCCTGCGGGGCAATCTCGCGCACGCTGGCGCGATAGGTGCGGTCGCCTTCCGCCCACAGCGTCACCACCGCGCCGGAATCCTTCAGGTCGCCGAGCCGGCTTTCGGGAATGGCGACCTGCACTTCCTTCTGCGGCTCGCGGTCATCGCCGCCGAGCCGCGCCACGCGCACAATCTCCTGCCCCGCCTGCACCACCTGCCCGGCTTCGGCGGAAACAGCGGTCACCACGCCATCCACGTTCGACGTCAGCACCGCATAGCCGAGCTGATTGCGGGCCAGATCGAGCGCGCGCTCGTCGCGCTCCACCCGCGCCTTCGCCTCGTCCAGCGCAACGGTGCGGGTGTCGAAGGCCGCCTGACTGGCATGGCCGCCCTTCAGCAGCGCGGCGATCCGCTGACTTTCCACCCCGGCCTGCGCCAGAGCCGAGCGCGCCGCCGCCAGTTCCGCTTCCGCACTTTCGACATTGAGGTTGAGGTCGGTCGGGTCGAGCTTTGCGAGCACGGTGCCGGCCCGCACCGTTGCCCCGATATCCACCAGCCGTTCGGCCACGCGGCCGCCGACGCGGAAAGCCTGCGCCACCTCCGTGCGGGGGCGGACCACGCCGGTGTAACTGCGCACCGAAGCATCCGGGATCTGCGCCGCCCGGACCACCCGCACCACGGGATCGGGCGGCACTTCGGCAGTTTCACGCTGGCAGCCGGCCGCGGCCAGCGAAACGGCAAGGGCAGCGCTGATGAGAAGCGCACGGCGAACCATGGAAAATCGGGCCTCGCAGCATGGAACGCCGGGCGGGCACCCCGGCCGAATCCGCTTTGTGTCGAGTGATGATATTCAAAAATCGTCAGCCGTAAAGGCGCTATCGTTTCCGATGCACCTCAAAAGACACCGAATGCCGTTTCCGTGCCGCAAAGCGATGCGACAGCAATCATCAGCAATATCGATAGGTTTTTATTCCTTATTCCGGCATCAGGAGGCCGGCCGAAAACCCGGCGACCCGCCCACCCATCAATTTCATGAATGCTTTATTGCCGGATTACCGACATTTGTATCGACCGGAAGCCCGCGACCCCGCAATGTCGCATAAAGGCGCCCGACAACCCGCCCGGCGCGCCGCAGCGGGGATTTCGGTCAGGTCCGGGATGGCGCCGGCCCTTCGCCTGCCGGAGGCGGCAGAGCAACCGCCCGGCGCAGCATGCGCATGACGCGGCGCAGATCGCCCTCCAGATCGTCGTCCGCGCACTGGGCAATGATCACCGGGTGCATGAAGGGCGCCAGCATGGTCTTGATGGCCCGCGTAATCTCCGCCGGCTCCAGTGCCACGATCTCGCCGGCGGCCAGCCCTTCGCGCACCACGCCCTCAAGAATCGCTTCAAAACGTTCAACGAACCGCTTGATAGAAGGCCAGTTTTCTTCAAATCCGGCCGCCACCATGTCATGCAGGCGCTGCTCGTGCAGGCAGTTGTTGCGGCAGAAGCGGTGCGTTTCCAGACCGATCATCTCAATACGGTCGAGCGCGGGCCCGCTGCGGCGCGCCTGCTTCCAGGCCAGCTCCTCGATCTCCGACAACATCCGCATCAGGATGGCGTCGTTAATGGCCGCCTTGGAGGGAAAGAAACGGTAGACATTGGCCGGGCTCATCTCCAGCGCCTGCGCAATGTCGGCCACGGTGGTCTTGGCATAGCCCACGCGGCGGAAACTCTCTTCCGCCACGGCAATGATGCGGGCTCGCGTTTCCTCCGGGGTTGCGGCTGCGCGCGGGGTCCTGCTCATCCGGCCTGTTTCCGAAAGGGCTGCTGCCGGCTGGAATCGCGCCGGCTTTCGGTCAGTTTAAACTGACGAATTTTATTTTTCATCACTTATCTGCGGATGCAATCGCCGCCGAAAAAGCCGCGAAAGCTGCGGCGTCAGGATAAGAATCCTGCGCGCCCGGCCGCGTCACCGTCAGCGCGGCATAGGCTGCCGCCCGGGCAAGGGCCTGTTCCGGGGCAAGGCCGCCGGCATAATAGCGCGCAAAGGCGCCGATGAAGGCATCCCCTGCCCCGGTGGTATCCACCGGGTTAACGGCCACGCCGGGCACGGCCTGCACATGACCGGCCTCCACCATCAGCGCCCCTTCCGCACCGCGGGTCACGATGACCGTGCCGATGCCACGGTCGTTGAGCGTGCGGGCAGCAGCAACGCAGGCGGCTTCCGTGTCCGTCGGCAGTCCGGTCAGCAGAGCGAGTTCCGTTTCGTTGGGCACCAGAAAACGCACGCCGGCGAGGCGGGCGACATCGAGCCCGGCCAGCGCCGGCGCCGGATTCAGCAGAACCTCGACGCGCGCGCGGCGGGCAACCTCAATGGCGTGGAACACGGTTTCGGGCGGGATCTCAAGCTGCAGCAGCACCAGCCGCGCGGCGGCAATGGTCGCCGCTGCGGCATCCACGTCGGCCGGCGCGATCGCGCCGTTCGCGCCGCGCACGATGACGATGCGGTTCTCACCGTCAGGCTCCACCAGAATGGTGGCAACCCCGGTCGGCAGGCCGGGCGAGGTCAGCACATGGCGGGTGTCCACGCCCGCCCGCTCCAGTGCGCGGCGGGCGCCCGCCGCAAAATCGTCGTCGCCGACGCGCGAGACCAGCGCCACCGCGCCGCCGAGGCGGGCCGCGGCAACCGCCTGATTGGCGCCTTTGCCGCCGTGGCCGATGCTGAAGCCGGTGCCGGTCAGCGTCTCGCCCGCCGCCGGCATCCGCGCCGCGGTGGTGACGAGATCGACATTCGTGCTGCCGATCACAACGATTTGCCCGCCGTCCATCTTGCCTGCCCTTTTCAGTCGTCGTCGCCGGCGGCGCCCCCGGGCCGGAAGTCGGCGGCGCGGATGCCATGGCGTTTCAGCTTGTCGTAAAAGGTCTTGCGCGGCAGGGACAGGGCCTCGACGACGAGGCGCACGTCGCCGCGATGCTGCTCCAGCATGGTCCGGATCAGCGCGGCCTCGAAGCCGTCGACCTGTTCCGCCAGACTGCCGCCGCCGACGGGGGCCGGCGCGGGTGCCTCGCTTTCGCCCAGCCCCAGCGCCACCCGTTCGGCGAAATGGGCCAGTTCGCGCACGTTGCCGGGCCAGTCGTGGCCGGAGAGGTGGCGCCGCACCGCCTCGCCGGGCAGCGGCGCCTCAACGCCGAACCGCCGCGCCGCACGGCCGAGAAAGAAGCGGAACAGCAGCGGAATATCGGCCCGGCGCTCGCGCAGCGGGGGAATGCGCACCGTCACCACATTGAGGCGATAGAACAGATCCTCACGGAAACTGCCGCGCTCGGCCGGGTTGGCGAGATCGGCCTTGGTCGCGGCCACGACGCGGATGTCGACCGGCCGCTCCTCGTTGGTGCCGAGCGGCGTCACCGTTCGCGTTTCCAGCACCCGCAGCAGCCGCACCTGCAGCGCGGGTGGCATGCTCTCGATCTCGTCCAGCAGCAGGGTGCCGCCGGCCGAATGCTCGATGCGCCCCACGCGGCGACGCTGCGCCCCGGTAAAGGCCCCGGCCTCGTGGCCGAACAGTTCGCTTTCCACCACCGTTTCCGGCAGTGCCCCGCAGTTGAGCGCCACGAACGGGCCTGCCGCCCGCCGGCTCCAGCGGTGCAGCGCCGTTGCCACGGCCTCCTTGCCGGCCCCGGTCTCGCCCAGCACCAGCACGTCCACATCGGCGCGCGCCACATGGGCGAGCGTGCGCCTCAGCTGCACCATGGCGGGCGTCTCGCCGATCAGCAGCGGATCGTTGCCGGCTTCGGCGGCCGCGCGCAGCCGGCGGTTTTCCAGAACGAGGCGGCGCTTTTCCAGCGCCCGGCGCACCGCCGCAGTCAGGCGCTCGCTGGCATAGGGTTTGGTGACGAAATCATAGGCCCCCTCCCGCATTACCTCCACGGCGGTCGCCACGTCGCCGTGGCCGGTGATGAAGATAACCGGCAGGTCCGGGTCGAGCGCGCGCAGCCGCGCATGAAAGACCCGCCCGTTCATCTGCGGCATGCGCAGATCGGTCACCACGACGCCGGGAAAATCCGGTCCGAGTGCCGCCAGCGCCTCCGCACCGCCGGCAAAGGCCAGCGGCTCGAACCCGGCCAGCGCCAGGCTTTCCGCATTGGCCAGCCGCAGGTCGGCATCGTCGTCGACGAATGCAACCGTGCGCACATCGCAGCTGTCGGCCACCGTCACGCCCGTTCTACCCCGCCGCCGCCAGCCCGCCCGGGGCAGCGGCGACACCGCGACTGAGGATCATCGTCATCACTGCCCCGCCTGCCTTGTCGTTGCCGGCCGAAAGCCGGCCACCGAATTCGGCCACGATATCATGGGCAATGACGAGGCCCAGCCCGAGTCCCTTCGGCTTGGTGGTGGAAAAGGGCGTGAACACGGCTTCCAGAATGGCCGGCGGCAGGCCGGGGCCGTTGTCGCGGATCGTCACCGTCACCTGCCCCGCGCTCTCGGCAACGCGGATTTCGATGGTGCCGTTGCCCTGCCCGGCCATGGCATCGAGCGCATTCTGCATGAGATTGACGAACACCTGCTCAAGCCGGAGCTGATCGGCCATCACGCGCAGGCCCGGTGCGATCTCGGCTGTCTTCACCTCCACATGCTGGGTGCGCAGCCGGTGGCCGAGCAGCAGCAGGGCGCCATCCAGCACCTCGGCAAGCGAAACCGGCACGATCTGGACCGGTGCCTTGCGGCCGAACGTGCGCAACTCCCCGGTGATGGCCCCGATGCGTTCCGTCAGCTTGGCAACGGAGGCCACGCTGCGCCGTGCGGCCGCCGCATCGCCGCGGTCCAGATGGCCCATGGCGTTGTCGGCAAAGGTGCGGATGGCCGCGACCGGCTGGTTGATCTCGTGCGCCACACCGGCGGCAATCTGGCCCAGCGTCGCCAGCCGGTTGGCCTGCAGCAGCTCATCCTGCAACTGCTGACGGGCCGTTGCCGCGCGCCGGCGGGCATCCATTTCCGCGCGCAGGCGCTCGTTGGCGGCCCGCAGTTCGCCGGTGCGTTCGGCGACGCGCGCCTCAAGCTCGGCCCGCGTCGCCGCCTCGTCCGCCGCGCGCCGCCGGCGCTGCTCGGCGCGCCACAGCGCAAGGCTGCCGGCACCCAGCATCACCACCAGCACCGCAAGCGCGCCGAGGGCGCCGGTCAGCCGGCCAAGGCCGGTCGCCTCCGCCGTGCTGGCAAAAACCAGCAGCGACCAGTCGGTGCTGCCGACCGGAACCGCGATCTCAGCCACCGGCAGCGCAGCATCCGTGCCGGGCAGGCGCAGCAGGGCTTCCTCCCCCGGGCGCCGGTCAACCGGCAGCGGCCGCAGGGCGGCATCGCCGAACTGCCGGCTTGCCACCACCGCGCGCCGGTCGTCCTCGGTCAGCGGCGTGCGGGTTGCGAACCGCCAGTCCGCCACCGAGGTCATCAGCACGATGCCGCGGCTGTCGGCAACGACGACGGGCATCGACAGCCGGCGCCAGTCCGCCTCCAGCCCGTCGAAGGTCATTTTTACCACCAGCACGCCCAGAGGCCGCCCGGCACTTTCGATACGGCGACCGAAATAGAGGCCCGGCTGGCCGCTGACAAAACCGAGCGCGAAATGCTCCACCGCCCCGTCGCGGACCGCCTGCCGGAAATAGGGCCGGAAGCCATAGTTCGTGCCGACGAAGCTGTCGGGCTGCTGCCAGTTCGAGGAGGCGATGGCGGTGCCCTCGGCATTCAGCAGGTAGATGACGGAAACCCGCGCCGCGCCGGCCAGTTGCTGCAGCCGGCGGTCAAGCGCCTCAAGCCGCGCCGGCAACGGGGCGCGCAGCGCCGCCATCACGTCGGGGTCCTGAGCCAGCACCAGCGGCAGCGCCCGCTGCTTTTCCAGTTCGGCCTGCAGCACGCTCGCCGTCAGCGTTGCGGTTTCGCCGGCCTGCGCCGTCAGGGTCGCCATCTGCTGACCGGCCACAAAAACCTCGATGCCCCGCCCCGCCAGCACGCTGGCAGCCAGCGAGACCGCGACCAGAAGCCACAACCGCCGCCGGTAGCCCCCCGCCCCCGGCACCGGCGGCGCCTTCGCCGGATTTTCCTCCAATGGTGCCTCTGCCGCCATATCGCCCCCGAAACTGCCCTGCCAGACGTGCGATTTTCAGCACACCAAGGTCCACTCTGTGCGGATTGCCGCACATCCTGCCCCTATACCTTGGTCGAATACCGAGAAAAACCAACGCGATTTCAAGCACCTGTTCCGGCCTCGCGGGCTGGCACAGGCCTTGCTCTTGAAACCACGGCTGCCTCGGCCGGTCACGCGGGCTGAGTGCCACGGCCATGCTGCCGTTTCAATCCTTGTCGTCAATCACGCGGGGTCCGCACCGGTTTCCGTGATGGAAAGCCGCGCGCAAAAATCGCCCCCGCACCGGGCAGGAAAGACCGCGAAGTCATGATCGCACCGCTCCCCGCCGCCGCCGTGCCGCACGCACCGCGCCGCTGGTATCAGCATCTCTATGTGCAGGTTCTCGTCGCCATCGGCTGCGGCATCGCCCTCGGCCATTTTTATCCCGATCTCGGCGCCAGCCTGAAGCCGCTCGGCGACGCCTTCATCAAGCTCGTGAAGATGATCATCGCGCCGGTCATCTTCCTGACGGTTGCAACCGGCATCGCCGGCATGAGCAACCTGCAGAAAGTGGGCCGTGTCGCCGGCAAGGCGATGATCTACTTCATCACGTTCTCCACGCTGGCGCTGGTTGTCGGTCTCGTCATCGCCAATCTGGTGCAGCCCGGCGCCGGCCTGCACATCGACCCCGCCTCGCTCGATGCCAAGGCGGTCACGACCTACGCCACCAAGGCGCACGAGACGTCCATCGTCGGGTTCCTCATCAACATCATTCCGCCCACGCTGGTCGCCGCCTTCTCCGATGGCGATATCCTGCAGGTGCTGTTCTGCTCCGTGCTGTTCGGCATTGCGCTGGCCATGGTGGGCGAGCGCGGCAAGCCGGTTCTGGATTTTCTGCAGGCGCTCACCGCGCCGATCTTCCAGCTCGTGGCCCTGCTCATGAAGGCCGCGCCGCTCGGCGCCTTCGGTGCCATGGCCTTCACCATCGGCAAGTTCGGCATCGCCTCGGTTTCCAATCTGGCGCTGCTGGTGCTCACCTTCTACGTCACCGCCATCGTGTTCGTGGTCGGCGTGCTGGGGCTTGTCGCGCGCCTCAACGGCTTCTCCATTCTGGCGCTGATCCGCTACCTGAAGGAAGAGCTGCTGCTGGTGCTCGGCACCTCGTCGTCGGAAGCCGCCCTGCCCGGCCTCATCGACAAGATGGAGCGGGCCGGCTGCTCCAAGGCGGTCGTCGGCCTTGTGGTGCCGACCGGCTATTCCTTCAACCTCGACGGAACCAACATCTACATGACGCTTGCCGCGCTGTTCATCGCGCAGGCAACCGACACCCCGCTGACGCTCGGTCAGGAGATCCTGCTTCTGGCGGTGGCGATGCTGTCGTCGAAGGGCGCGGCCGGCATCACCGGTGCGGGCTTCATCACCCTTGCCGCCACTCTTTCGGTGGTGCCCTCGGTGCCGGTTGCCGGCATGGCGCTCATCCTCGGCGTCGACCGTTTCATGTCGGAGTGCCGCGCCCTGACCAACTTCATCGGCAATGCCGTGGCCACCATCGTCGTTGCCCGCTGGGAAGGCGAGGTTGACGACGACGCCCTGAAGGCCGCGCTGAGCGGGCATCCGATTGCGCGCGGTGAGATCGACGAACCCATTCTGGGCGACTGACAGACTGCTCAGTCCCGCCTTCAGCTGCGGCTCTCTCTGTCCCGGCGGGTGCCCCCCTCCCGCCGGGGCGGGAGGCAACAGGCGGGCCCCGGTCCGGCACCCGAAAAGGCCGGCCGGGGCTTTGCTTTTCCCGGCGCCGTTCGGCCCGCGCGGCCGGCGCGCTCAGCCCGCTCCCGTCCTTCCCCTTCAGGCTTCAGCCGGGCGTGCTGCGCGCAGTTGCGCGGCGCCCCACGCCAGCCCCCACAACACCACCGACAGGGTGGTGATCCAGAAGCTCGCCGGCCAGTCCGTGTAGTAGCTTGCGGCAAGGCCGCCCCAGGCCGCCGTCAGGGCTGCCGCGACCGAGATCAGCACGCCCCGGCCGACATGGCGCGTGAGCCGCATGGCCGCCGCGGCCGGACCGACCAGCAGCGAAAACACCAGCAGCACGCCGACGATCTGCGTTGCCCCGGCCACCGCCAGCGCGACGATGACCAGAAACAGCACCGAGACCAGCGGCAGCCGCACACCCTTGGCCTCCGCCACCTCCGGCTGCAGGCTGGAGAACACCAGCGGCCGCAGGATGATGCCCAGCGCCACCAGCGCGCCGGCCGCCATCAGCGCCAGCGTGTGGATGACCGGGCGCGACACCCCGAGCACGTTGCCGAACAGCAGCGCCGTCGCCTGCCCGGCATAGGCGGTGTAGAGGTGCAGGAACAACAGCCCGAGGCCGAGCGACAGCGAGAGCACCAGCCCGATCGCCACATCCCGCCCCTCGGCACGCTCGCCAAGGCACCCGATGCCAATGGCTGCCAGCACGGTGAAACCGGTCATGCCCGCAAGCGGCGACAGCCCGACCAGTGCCGCACCGGTCGCACCGGCGAAGCCGACGTGGCTGAGAGCATGCCCGGCGAAGGTCTGCCCCCGCAGCACCAGAAAATAGCCCACCGTGCCGGCCAGCACCGCAACAATGCCGGCGGCCTGAAAGGCATTGACCATGAATGTGTATTCAAACATGAAAAATTACCTTCAAGGCATTATGATTATTTTATTTTTCTGAAATTTCCGCCACCTCCCTCCAGCCGGAGCAGGGGAAGGCGCGGCCTCACACCTTCCTCTCTATATCACCCCGGACAGGACAGGAAGCCGGCGGCGATCCCCCGGCTCAGAAGCAGACCGTCGACACGCCGTTGGCCACCGTGCGCTGCCAGTCCGGCCCGAGCACCTCCCGGGCGGACAGGGCATTCTCGCTGCCCGGTTCGCCGTCATGGAACATCTGGATGGTCAGATCCTGATCGTACGAGCCGAGAGACAATGTCGCCCCGGGCACATAGGTGGAGGTCTTCGTCACCTTGGTGCCGAAGCCGTCGGGCTTCACGGTCTTGGTGGTTTCGTAAGTGCCGGGCTGCTGCACATACTGCACGTTGTTGGCGCTCTGGGCGCCGATCACGATATAGCGGTCAAATCCGGCGCGGATCGTCTCCACCGCGGCGGTCTGCGCGGCCATCTTCGCGGCCTGAGCGCTGCCGCAATCCGGATCGACGCTGGCTTTGATCATCATCTGGCTCTGCGAAAGACGAACGGTCTCGACGTTCGCACAGGCCGACAAAAGCAATGCGGCCACAACCGCTGCAACGTTGCGCATAGAAGACCTTTCCCCGGGGCGGATGTTCGTTCCGGCGGCATTCTGCGCGACCGGATCAGCCCGAGTCGATAGCTCCTGATGTGCACATCGGAACAATCTCCGGCCGATGGCGACATAGCTGTGCATTGCGGCGTGCCGCCGGCCGGCCGCGCGCAGGCTCAGGCGGCGCAGGCGGCATCGGCCAGCCGTGCCGGGCGGATGAGGGCAACGCCGGCAAGGCTGATCGCTGCCGCGGCCATCACATACCACGCCGGGGCGGTCGGCTCGCCGGTCATCGCAATCAGGGCGGTGACGATGAACTGGGCAAACCCGCCGAACACCGCAATGCCGAGGCCATAGGCGGTGGAAAGCCCTGTGGCGCGCGCGCCCGGGGGGAATGCTGTCAGGATCAGCGCCAGCCCCGGACCGGCGCCGATGGCGTTGAACAGAACCAGCACCGCCACCCCGGCCAGAATGCCCCACAGCGGCGCCCCGTGCAGCATCAGCCAGAACACCGGCAGCACGAACAGCGCCGTGCCGAGGGCGGCAACCAGCACGAACGGTTTCAGCACACCGGACCGGTCAGCCAGAATTCCCACTGCCGGGGCAACCGCCAGCATGACGATGCCGGCCACCACCCCCGCCAGCAGCGCCGAGGACGGCGCAAGGCCAATCATGTGCACGAGATAGGTCGGAACATAAAAAACAATAACATATGACGATGTGCTGAACGTCATGATGAGGAGAAGGCCGGCCACAACCTGCCGCCGGTATTCGACGAAGGCGAGCCGCAGCGGCCTTGCCTGCCGTCTGCCGCCGGCCGGCTCCTGCCGCATCGTCGCCCGCAGATAGAGGCCGAACGGGCCGATCACGAGGCCGGCGAGAAAGGGAATGCGCCACGCCCCGGCCAGGATCTCCGCCTCGCTGAAAACCCCGCGCAGGGCCAGAGCGGCAAGGGCGCCGAGCGCCGCCGAGGCGCCCTGACTGGCCATCTGAAAGCCAACGAAGCGATTGCGGCGACCCTCGCCCGCACTCTCCCACAACAGCACCGTGGTCGGCCCGATCTCACCGCCAAGACCGAACCCCTGCACAAGGCGCCCGACCAGCAGCAGAAGCGGGGCGAACAGGCCGATGCTCTCATAGCCGGGGCAGAGCGCCACGATGGCCGTGCCGGCCATCATCAGCGCAAAGCTCACCGTGATGGCCCGGCCGCGCCCGACGCGGTCGGCGAACGCCCCGATGATGACGCTGCCCAGCGGCCGGGTCACGAAGCCGGCGCCGAAGGTGGAAAGCGTGAACAGCAGCGCCGTCATCGGCGTGTTCTCGGGAAAGAACACCTCGGCCAGCGTCAGCGCGAAAAAGCTGAACAGCGTGAAATCGTAGAGTTCAAAGCCGTTCCCGATCGTGATGGCCAGAATCAGCCGCCACGAAGGGCGCGTGCCCTCTGCCTGATGCCGCATCGTCCTCAGTTCCCCGGTGCCCCCCGGCCGGCCACAGCCGCCGTCCGCCGCGCGAGTTTGCGCGACAGCGCAGCAGGGGTAAAGGCTTGCGGGCGAAGATGCGACCTCAGGCGCGGGCCCGGCCCCCTGCGAGACGGGCCAGGCTCCACAACAGCAGCGCTGCGGAGCCGCACGCCGCGATGGCGACGGTCATCGGATAGGCCGTGCCGTTCTGCAGGCCGGCGACCAGCGCCGAGACCGCGAAGGCGAAGCTGAACTGCAGGATGCCGATGAGCGACGAACCGCTGCCGGAATGCGGGCCGCTGGCGCCCATGGCGATGGCCGCGGCATTGGCCGTGATGAAACCCAGCGAGCCGATGGCGAACCACAGCGGAATGAGCAGCAGCACCAGATCGTGGCGGCCGGCCACCGCAACGAGCGTAAGCCCCGCGACCACGTTGAGGCAGAGCGCCGCACCGAGAAGAACCGGCGGTCGGAAGCGGCGCAGGGCCATGCGGTTGAGCTGGGCGGAAACGATCAGCGCGCAGGCGATAAGGGCGAACAGGAAACCATAGGTCTGCGCGCTCGCACCATGCAGGTTGATGAACACGAACGGCGAGCCGGTGATGAAGGCAAACATGCAGGCCTGCGCCAGCCCGCCCACCAGGGCCGGCACGATGAAAGGCCGGTGGCCGAGGAGATGCGCCCATGTGGCCGCGATGGCGCGCAGGCTCAGCGCATGGCGGCGCTCCGGCGGCAGGGTTTCCGGCAGCACCCGCCACACCAGAACGGCGCAGATGAGGCCGAAGGCCAGCATCAACAGAAACACCGTTCGCCAGCCGGCAACGGTGACGATGAAGCCCCCCAGAACGGGGGCCAGAATGGGGGCGAGCGTCATCACCATCATCAGCAGCGACAGCGCCCGGGCGCCCTCGCGCTCGTCGAACAGATCGCGCACCACGGCGCGGCCCACGATCATGCCCGCACAGCCGCCCACCGCCTGCAGAAAACGCAGCGCCGTAAAGACCGTCACATCCGGTGCCACGAGACAGAGCAGCGTCGCCGCGGTGTAGATGCCGATACCGGCCAGCAGCGGCCCGCGCCGGCCGAAGCGGTCGATCAGCGGCCCGTAGAAAGCCTGCCCGACGGCCAGCCCGAGGAAGAACGCCGACAGCGTGGCCTCGATGCTGCCCTCCTCCACGCCGAAATGCGCCGCCATCAGCCCGAAGGCCGGCAGATACATGTCGGTCGCCACCGGCGCGAAGGCCGCGAGCGCGCCGAGAATGATAATGATGCGCCCGGCGCTGGCCGGTGCTGGCTTGAAGGCAGACATCACGATATCCCGGTCCCGATTGCCGGCTGGCTGCGGCACCCGCTGACGGATATAACCGTTTAACGGATACATCAACCGGATATCGGTCATGACGACGACAGAACCGACCGGCCCCGCCGGCCATGAGGCGGATAGCGGACGGCAGGTCATTGCGCGGGCGGCGTCCATTCTGCGCACGCTGGAACAGGAGCCGGGCGGGCAGACCATTGCCCGCATCACCCGGGCCTGCGGCCTGCCGCGCACCACCGTGCAGCGCATGGTCGGCGCTCTGCAGGCCGAACAGTTCGTAACGGTCGCCTCCGGCGTCGTCCGTCTCGGGCCGGCACTGGCCCGGCTGGCCTCGGCCGCAAATCTCGATCTGTCGGCCCGGGTGCGGCCCCACATGGAAGCGCTCGCGGCCGAACTGGAGGAGACTGTCGACCTGTGGGTGGAGCGCGACGGCTTCGCCGAACTGGTGGAAGCGGTGAGTTCCACGCGCGAAGTGCGGATCGTGACGCCGCCGGCCTGCCGCCTGCCCCTGATCACGACGGCACCCGGCAAGGCCTTTCTGGCCCTGTGGCCGCCGGCCGATCTGGCCGCGCGGCTCCCCTGGCCGGCAACGGCAAACACCCCGCGCAGCCTGACGACGCTGGCCGCCCTGAAAGCGGAACTGGATGAGACGCGCCGCACCGGCATCGGCCTCGACCGGGAGGAACACGCCGACGACGTCTGCGCCGTCGCAATGGTCGTGAACCTCGGCCTGCCGGACCGCTATGCGCTGGCCGTGCCCGTGCCGTCCCGACGGTTCTATGGCGCTGAAGACACCCTGTGTGCGGCCCTGCGGGCCTGTGTGGCCCGCATCGCGTGAGCGGCGAACCGGCACAGAAGCCGGATTTTCAGTAATATCAATTTATTATTGAATATACTTAAATTAAAAAATTAATTATTGCACCAAAAAAAATGCCCCTGCCCGTTTCCGGACAGGGGCAAGATGGCTCGAACAGAATGCAGGGAACAGGATTACGGAAGGCGGGTTTGCTCAGGCCCGCAGGCGGGCCAGATTTTCCAGAACGGCCTCCGGGGCGGACCCCGGCGGCACTTCGGCAAAATAGAACTCGCCGGCCGCCAGCGGCGAAAGCGGCGCATCGCCCCACAGGGCGGGGCCGATATCGCGGCCGCCGGCACCGGCCGCGGCCGGCGGCACCGCGGCAATGACGGCGTCGAAGTCCGCCGCCTCGCCGTTCAGCCGCCCGCCGCTGCCGCTGTGGCGCAGCACCAGCCCCCAGCGATAGTGGCGGGCAACATTGGCGAGCGGACGCCAGGCCTCCACATCGCCGAGGTCGCCATCGCCGGCCTCGATCAGCAGCCCGCCGACCGGCAGCGACGAGACCGCGCGGGCAAGGTCGGCGAGGTACATCGCTGCATCCTCCACCGCATCGCCGTCGTCCGGTGCCGGCCGGCCCACGGCGGCGCTGGCTTCGGCCAGCCACTGCCGCGGCGCCGGCAGCGCCAGCACAACCGGGGCCTGCCCGCGCAGCGAGGCGGCAACGGCCTCCACCACCTCCGCCAGCAGGCGCCGCGGCCCCTCGGCCTCAAGCATGGCGCGCAGCGGCCATGCCGCGCGCCGCTTCGCCGCCATTTCGGTCACCAGTTCCGGGTGGCGGGCGATCCACGAGCGATAGAGGTCCGCCACCTCGATCACCGCCACGTCGGGCCGCAACAGCCCGTGGGCCTGCGTGAAGAACGCCAGATAGGCCGGCGCACTCACCCAGGGGTCGCCGGCCTCGCCCATGAGAAGCCGCCGGGCATAGCCCGACGACTTCAGCCACAGGCGCAGGCCGGCCTTGCCGGAACGGTCCGGCAGGCGGTCGGCGAGGGTCACGCTCATTGCTTTTCCTGCCCCAGCGCACCGGCGGCGGCGAGCCGGGCCTCAAGCTCGGCAATGCGCACGTCCTTGGGATGCGGCATGTAGTTGGGCCGCGGAGTGTCCGCATCGCGCGTCTTGTCGGGCGCGCCCATGTAGAGCGTACCGACATCGTCGCCCCACGCGCCGAAGAACTTGAGGTGCGCCGGCGGCTTCGGCTTCGACCACGTCTTCACGAACTCGCGGTAGGGCGTGGAGCGGGCGATGCGCGCCTTGCGCTCGTCCGCCCGCGCGGCGGCGGTGGCCTCATAGTCGATGGCCAGCGTCTGCGGGTCGAACACCACCTTGTAGAGCCGGGCGGCGACGTCGGGCGAGATCAGCCCTTCCTCGATATCGCGGATGACGCCCGCCGGATCGCGCTCCAGAAGATCGCCATAGCCCGCGCCGGCACCCTGCGAGATCATGAACAGTTCGCCGCGCTTCGAAATCTCGAACCCCATGCCCATGTGATGGGTGGTGTAGCGCGCGCCCTCGAACGGACGTTCGTTCATGAGCTCCTCAATGGAGTGGCGGAAAGTCTCCGGCTCGTTCATCAGCACGTCATAGACATCGACATCCTGAATCTTGCACAGCGGATAGGTTCCGCAGGCATAGC
>NZ_DAISHT010000008.1:0-3730 GCF_036822375.1 Pseudoxanthobacter sp.
CCTCCAACCTCGCCCGCTATGACGGCGTGCGCTATGGCGTGCGCGTCGACGGCGAGGACATCGTCGGCATGTACGAGAAGACGCGCGCCGCCGGCTTCGGTGCCGAGGTGCGCCGCCGCGTGCTCGTCGGCACCTATGTGCTGTCGGCTGGCTATTACGATGCCTACTACGCCCGCGCGCAGAAGGTGCGCACGCTGGTGAAGAAGGACTTCGAGGATGCCTTCGCCGCCGGTGTCGATGCCGTGCTGGCGCCGGCCACGCCCTCGCCGGCCTTCGCCATCGGCTCTGCCGCCACGCAGTCGCCGGTCGAGATGTACCTGAACGACGTCTTCACCATTACCGTCAACCTCGCCGGTCTGCCGGGCCTGTCGGTGCCGGCCGGTCTTTCGGCGCAGGGTCTGCCGCTGGGCCTGCAGCTTATCGGCCGCCCGTTCGGCGAGGAGACGCTGTTTGCCGCCGGCGCCGCCATCGAGAAGGCGGCCGGCTCGTTCGCCCCGGCGCGCTGGTGGGCCTGACAGCAGAGCTCCGGCCCCGGCCGGCAGCCTGAAAACAGAAGACCCGGCGGGGCAGGGGCCCGGCCGGGTCTTTTTCGTTTCGGGCTTGCGGCGCTCGGCTTTGGGCCGCGCTCAGCGGGCCGGGCGCCAGATGAGGCGCTGCAGTTCCGCCCCGGCGAGTTCGGCGGCCGGCGGCAGCTGGTCGAGCGGGCCGCGATATTGCGGCACGGCGAACACCAGCGACACGTTGGCGGCCCCGCGCGAGGGGCAGATCGCCATGTCGGTCCACAACTCGCCGCCCATGCGGCACGACTGCCGGGGAATGCCGAGCTGACTCAGTGTCATGCCGAGGCGCTCGCCGGCGGGGCCGACCGTCAGCGGGCTCACGCCGAACACCTGACCGATCTTGCCGTCGCTGCCGCGGATGAACTGCATCACCTGCAGGCCGCCGGAGAACGCCGCCAGCGCGCTGGTCACATCGGCCTCGGTGGCGGTCTGAATCGGCTTCACCTCAAAGCCCGGCAGCAGCGCGCGCAGCGCCTGAGCGCTGTAGGCGGTGCCGGGGGTGACGGGGCCGGCGGCGGCCGCGGTGAAGCGCACCGCCGGTCCGCTGACGGTCGCGGCAGCCGGTTCGCTCTCCCGGCCCGCGCCGGTCTCCGGCGTGCAGGCGGCCGTTGCAAGCAGGGCAAGACCGGCAAGGGTGGCGGCGAGGGTGGCGCGCAGAGAGGGTATGCACCCCATGAGGGCTGCTCCGTGTTGAAACTGGAACCGGCTTTCCGCCTGCGGCCACCGGCTTCCCGGCCCTCGGGGCGGGGTTACCGGGCCGGCTGCGGCAAGCCAACCGCGGCGCCTTAGCACGGCGCCGGTTTTCTGCTGGTTAACGAAGCGTTGCGCCGCCGGTCGTCTCGTTCGCCAGCCGCCTTGTTCGGCGGATGGCCTTTGCCGGGCGGCGGCGGTCAGTCGTCGGCGGTGGCGGCCGCACCGGGGGAATCGACGGTCTCCAGTTCGCGCGGCTGGAAGAAGGCGACGATGCGCCCGCTGTGGGGGGCAATCTCCGCCCACGTCTTCTGCGGAAAGTCGATCACCGCCAGACTCGCGGTCGGATAGTGGGTGGCAACCGTCTCGATCAGGGCCGGGTTGCCGGCGCCCACCAGATCGACCGCGGTGTCCTGCAGAGCGGGGTTGTGGCCGATGATCAGCAGCACGCGCGCCTTGCCGCCCGACGCACGGATCACGTCGATGTAATCGGCCGAACCGCTGTCATAGAGCGCGCGCGACAGGCGGATATCCATCTCGCGGTCGAAGTGCGGCAGCAGGCCGGCCAGCGTCTCGCGGGTGCGCCGGGCGGTGGAGCAGATCACCCGTTCCGGCAGCAGCGCATGGGCGGCGATGTGGCGGCCCATCAGCGGCGCGGCATGGCGCCCGCGCGAGTTCAGCGGCCGGTCGTGATCGCCGAGGCCCGGCACGTCCCAAGATGACTTGGCATGGCGGAGCAGGAGGAGACGCGGCATGGGGGATCGGAGTCCGGTTGAGGCGGGGGGCTGGTGCATCTGGCGGTGGGTCCGGCGGGCCGGTGCCCGGCCGGAGACATCCCAGCGTGGCAAGAGTGAGCGGTCCTGTCCAGTGCCCCGCGCGGCCGCCGGAGCGTCCGGCAGCCGCCGCAGTGGCAGAAATCAGGGACGTGCCTCATTTGCAGGCACCGGCGCCCGTAAAGCGGCGTTGTGCGCGGCGGGCGTCATCGCTATAAGGAGCGCGCCTTGAGCCCGAGCCGAGGAGCGCCATGGCTGTCGAAATTGATGACGACTACCGCCCGATTGAGGGTGAGCCGTTCATGAATGAGCGCCAGCGGGAGTATTTCCGCAGGAAGCTGCTTGTCTGGAAGGATGAAATCCTGAAGGAAAGCCGCGAGACGCTCAATCATCTGCAAGAAGAAAATCAGAACCATCCCGATCTCGCCGATCGGGCATCTTCGGAAACCGACAGGGCGATCGAGCTGCGTGCCCGCGATCGCCAGCGCAAACTGATCGCCAAGATCGATGCGGCCCTGAAACGGATCGAAGACGGGTCCTATGGCTATTGCGAGGAAACCGGCGAGCCGATTTCTCTGAAACGTCTCGACGCCCGGCCGATTGCCACGCTTTCGATCGAAGCGCAGGAGCGGCACGAACGGCGCGAGCGCGTCTATCGCGACGAGTAACCGGCCTTCGTTGCGTGCGGCCGGATCTGCCGTGCGCAAAAGGTCAGCAAAAACGCCGGTCCGGCCCTGCCGGGCCGGCTTTTCTTTTGCACACGAACATCCGTCTTCCGCACAGGCGCCGCCGGCCCGCTCAGCGCCGCGGCCGGGTGCCGGGCTCGAACGGATCGCCCTCGAACAGCCGGGGTTCCGGCGGCAGGGCGGGGCCGTCTTCCACCTGCCCGGCGCCCTCGGTCAGGAACGGCGGCTCGTGGGGCGCGAAGGGCTCTTCCGGCAGGAACGGCTCCACCGCGGCCGGTGCGCCCGGGCGGCGCAGCAGGCGATGGCCCGCCGGCGGCAGCGCCGGAGCGGTTTCGCCCGGCCCCTCGCCCTGCAGGGCTTCACCCCAGGCATCGAGATCGAGGCGGCCTTCGGCCGGCGCGCGCGGTGTGGCGCGGCCGGGCGTCAGCGGCGGCGCGGGCGGTCGGATGCGCGCGGCGGCCGGGCGCGGGGGCTGTGCGGCCACCGGTGCGGCCACAGCCGGCGGGGCGCTTCCCGCCGGGCGCCGGGCGGTGGCCGGCCTCTCCGGTGCGGGCTCGGGCGGCGCCGCGGCGCGCAGCGCGGGGGCGGCGGGTTCGGCAAAGGCGGGGGCTGCGGCCGGCGGGGCCGCGCGGGACGGCGCGGCTGCGGGGCGCGCCTCATCCGGCCGGCGGGTGCCGATGGCCGCCTCGACGACGAGGTCGTTGGCGCCGCCGATCAGCAGCAGGTGCTCCACACCGTCCCGCCGCACCAGCGCAAGCGAGCGCCGGTCGTCCACCGCCAGCAGCTCGACCACCGCCAGCCGGCTGCCCTGCCGGCGGCGCCCGCGCGGCATGACGGCCCAGCCGCCGAACCGCCAGGCGATTCGCACCAGCACCGCCGCGATGGCGATGGCGATGAGAATCTGCAGCCCCCGGGCGATGCCGGCCGGAAAGCCGAGGGCCTCGAACCAACTGCTCATGACGGTGATCTCCAGCAACGGGGCGGCGCGGCCCGGCGTACCGGCGCGCTGCGGGGGCGGCCG
>NZ_DAISHT010000008.1:3830-7138 GCF_036822375.1 Pseudoxanthobacter sp.
TCTCCAGCAACGGGGCGGCGCGGCCCGGCGTACCGGCGCGCTGCGGGGGCGGCCGGCCGGGCACGCGTCGTCCGGGCAGGTGCGGTCCGGGTGTGTGCGGTCCGGGGGCGCGTCGTGTTGTATGCGTTTTCTTGTCCGGGTCGTGTTGCGGGCGTCGTGCCGCGTGCGGTCTTCTGCGCGCACCCCGGCGTCCGCACCGGCATTATCCCCCGGGCTAACCGAATTTAAACAGCCGATCCGGAACATCTGGTAAGAAAATGTGCGCGGCGGGCGGCGGGTTGCTGCAGCGCCCGCACGGTTGCGACCGGCCTGAGCCGGCCACCGTGCACACGGCATGACAACGGACGATGCGGCGCGCGGGGCGCCGAGGGCGGAGGCCGATATGACAAGCGCCGGGCGGCGGACAGGCGAGCGCACCGGGCGGCGCGGTAACCTGGCGCTTGCCTTCGGGCTGGCGGTGATACTCGGCGTTGCGGCGCTGGTGTTCCTGAGCCTGTCGGGCCTCGAAGCCGAGCCCTACATGCTGGCCGTGCTGGGCGCGCTGGCGGCTGCCGGTCTTTTTGCGCTGTTTTCGCTGGCGGTCGGCATTCTCAGTTTCGGCCGCGGGCCTGCGGCGCCTTCCGTTGCCGCCCTTGCCGCCACGACCGATCAGACGGCGCTGGTGGTGACCGATGCCGGCGGCCGGCCGGTGTGGGCCAATGCGGCCTGGCAGGGGCTGAGCGCGGCGGTGCGCGCCGGCCGGCCGGGCACGGGCGGGCCGGTTCTGGCGGGCGTGGAGCGGGTGCTGCCGCCCGAGGGCGAGGCCGCCGATGCGCTGCAGCGGCTTTCCGCCGCCGCGCGCGACGGCACGGCCGCGGAAGCTGAAATACGCCTGACCCGCGCCATCGGGCAGGACGACGGCCCGGCGCGCTGGTACCGGCTGTCGGTGCAGCTTCTGCCCGACGGGCCGGAAGGGCAGGGCCTGCGCGCCTGGCGGCTGCGCGACGTGACGGCGGAGCGGCGCGAACAGGAAGACAGCTTCCTCGACCTGCAGAATGCCATCGATTTTCTCGACCGCGCCCCGGCGGGGTTCTTCTCGGTCGATGCGGCCGGGCGGGTGGTGTTCCTCAACGCCACGCTGGCCGACTGGCTGGGGCAGGATCTGGCACGGTTCGAATCCGGTTCGGTGCCCCTGTCGCAGATCGTGCGCGGCGAGGGGGCGGAGCAGCTCGGCGCTTTCACCGGCCAGCCGGGAGACAGCCGCACCGAAACCCTCGATGTCGATCTCGTGCGGCGCGACGGCCATCCGCTGCCGGTGCGGCTGCTGCATCGCGTCACCTTCGGGCCGGACGGGCAGCCGGATCAGTCGCGCACCCTCGTCATCTCGCGGGTGCCGGGCAGCGGCGCGGCCGTCGACGAATCGCTGCGTGCCGCCGAGGTGCGCTTCGCCCGCTTCTTCAACAACACGCCGATCGCCATCGCCTCGCTCGACCGCGAGGGCCGCATCAGCCGCGGCAACGCCCCGTTCCTGAAGCTGTTCGGCACCAGCGCCCGTGCCGCGCAGGGCGATCCGCGCCCCCGCCTCGTCGACGGCGTGATGGAGCGCGACCGCCGCGGCCTGCAGGATGCGCTGGGGGCGGCCGTCCACGGCCAGACCGCGGTGCTGCCCGTGGAGGCGACGCTGCTCAGCGACAGCCAGCGCTCCGTCCGGTTCTATGTATCGGCGGTGGACGACGGCGGCCTTGCCGGCGGCGAGGAAGATGACGAGGTGGCCATCGTCTGCGCGCTCGACACCACCGAGCAGCGCGCTCTGGAGCAGCAGTTCACCCAGAGCCAGAAGATGCAGGCCATCGGCCAGCTCGCCGGCGGCGTCGCCCACGATTTCAACAATGTCCTGACCGCCATCATCGGCTTTTCGGATCTGCTGCTGGCCAGCCACCGGCCGACCGATCCGTTCTTTCAGGACATCATGAACATCAAGCAGAACGCCAACCGCGCCGCCGGTCTGGTGCGTCAGCTGCTGGCCTTCGCCACCCGCCAGACGCTGCGCCCGGAGCGCATCGTGCTGACCGACGTGCTGGCCGATCTCACCATTCTGCTCGACCGTCTGCTCGGCGAGCAGGTGGAGCTGAAGGTCGTTCACGGCCGCGACCTGTGGCCGGTGATGGCCGATGTGAACCAGCTTGAGCAGGTCGTCATCAACCTTGCCGTCAATGCCCGCGATGCGATGCCGGAGGGCGGCACGCTGACCATCCGCACCGCCAATGTGGGCGTGGCGGAGCTGCGCGCCTTTCAGGACGGCAAGGGGTTTGGCGGGCCGCCGCTGCCGGCGGTCGACCATGTGCTGATCGAGATTTCCGACACCGGCACCGGCATGCCCGCCCATGTGATGGAGAAGATCTTCGAGCCGTTCTTCTCCACCAAGGAGGTCGGCAAGGGCACCGGCCTCGGGCTTTCCACGGTCTACGGCATCGTCACCCAGTCGGGCGGGCGCATTGCGGTGGAAAGCGAACTGGGCCGGGGCACGGTGTTCCGCATCCTGTGGCCGCGGGCCCGGGCAGAGGCCGCCCGCGTGCCGGGCCCGGAGGCCGACCGGCCGGAACCGCGCCGCATCCGCCCGCCGGAGCCGATGCCCGCCGCCCCCGCCGTGCGGCCGGAGCCGCGGCCGGCGCTGAGCGCCGTGCCGGCCGCGCCCCATGGCCTGTCGCCGGTTGCCGGCCCGTCAGAGTCTGAGCCGGCCGGGCCGGCGCCGCAGCGCCCGCCGGCCGGCGGCGAGGCGCCGGTGGCCGACCTGACCGGCAATGCCTCGATCCTGCTGGTGGAAGACGAGGAAGCCGTGCGTGCCTTCGCCGCCCGCGCGCTCGCCTCGCGCGGTTACACCGTGCATCAGGCTGCGACGGGTGCGGAAGCGCTGAAGGTGATGGCCGCCGCCGGCGGCGGTATCGATCTGGTCGTTTCCGACGTGGTGATGCCGGAAATGGACGGGCCGACGCTGCTGCGCGAACTGCGCAAGACGCGGCCGGACCTGAAGATCGTGTTCGTCTCGGGCTATGCCGAAGAGGCGTTCGCCCGCAACCTGCCGGAAAACGAGCACTTCAGCTTCCTGCCGAAGCCGTTCACGCTGAAGCAGCTCGCAACCGCCGTGAAGGCCGCCCTCGCCGGCTGAGCCGGTGCCGGCCTGCGGAAAGCGGCGGCGCAGTGTTCGTCGGGCCGGTTCGTTTCAGAGGCCGGGCAGCCCCCGCGGCGCGCGTCCGCCGAGCCCGCGCGGGCACGCCGGGCCGGGGCCGGTCCGCGCCCGTCGCCATGAATACCGTCGCCATGAATACCGT